>JBJTNR010000028.1:0-5197 GCA_046074145.1 Rhodoluna sp. | reverse complement strand
TTCGACTCGATGCCAATGGTGCCTGGTCGGTTGCAGAGGCCGTTGAATTTGCTAAGCGGCTGTCCGGTTACAACATTGACTTCCTAGAACAGCCCTGCGAAACGATCGAAGAACTCGCCGATTTAAAAAGTGAACTGCAGGCGCACTCGTTAAACATAAAAATCGCGGCGGACGCATCGATTCGTAAAGCCGACGACCCAATGCGTGCCGCGCAATCTCAAGTTGCCGACATTTTAATTTTAAAAAATCAACCCTTGGGTGGCATTGCGAAAGTTCTAGAGCTCGCCGAGGCTGCGAATGTCCCGGCTGTAATTTCGAGCGCACTCGAATCTTCTGTTGGCATTTCAATGAGCGCTTATCTTGCTGCCGCGCTTCCGGATTTGAAATATGCCTGCGGACTCGGCACCGCATCGATGTTGCAAGCCGATGTAACCGACGAACCACTTATTCCGAGAGATGGAAAGATTCCCGTGCGTCGCGTAAACGTGTCTGCAGAAAAGTTAGCCGAATTTTCTTCAACCGAAGAACGCAAGCGATGGTGGCTCGAACGCCTAAAACGCTGCTACGAAATTTTAACTAATTAACTTTTTACTTTAGGCCGCTGTAAACGTGCAAGCCCTTGAAGAAAAGATTCACCACGGTGAAGTTAAACAAGATTGCCGCGAATCCAACAAGTGCTAACCAAGCAGAGCGTTTACCCGACCAACCGCGAGTTGCGTTTGCGTGCAAGTACCCCGCATAAATAGTCCAAATAATAAAAGTCCAAACTTCTTTTGTGTCCCAGCCCCAGTAGCGGTGCCAAGCACGTTCCGCCCAAATTGCACCAGCGATAAGCGTGAAGCTCCACAAAATAAAACCGATGATGTTGAAACGATATGAAAGCGCCTCAAGTTTTTCGTTTGTTGGAAACAGATCGAGAATGCGTTTTGCGGTTTTAAAAATCTTCACCTTGGTTTTTTCTAACCACGATGAGCTTTTTAGCAAAAATGCGATTGCTAGACCGGCTGCGATGTTGAAGAAAGCGGTCGCAAAAATTGCCACGGTCACGTGAATAACTAACCAGTAGCTTTGCAGCGCTGGCATTAATGATTTAACTTCAACTAGGAAAATTGTCGTCGCGCTACCTAAAACTAAAAGCGCGAACCCTGTCACAAAAGTTGCAATTAGGCGGATGTCTTTAATGAAATACGCCGCCAAGAAAATCGAAACGATTACAAATGAGCCTGTAATTGAGAACTCATACATGTTTGCCCATGGCACTCGCACGGCTGCAATTCCGCGCAGAACCACACCGGTGCCGTGTAGCGCGACGGCAGCGATCATCGCCACTAACCCCAGGCGCTCCAGTTTGCTGGCGCTGGCGCGCACCTGCTTTTTTTCGCTAGCCGAGCGTGAAAGGTGAAACGCGAACGATAGAAAACTCACGGTGTAAACCGCCATTGCTGCGTAAATAAAAAGTAGCGAAACTTGTGACAAACCTATGTTGAGGTTGATTCCGGTGCTCATTTATTTCTTTCCTTTGGTGCTTTTATTAGTTGCGGGCTTCGCGGCTGGCTTTAGCGCCCCCGCAACATCAGCAACCACCTTTTCAAGGATAGGGTCATCGCCACGAGCCAAAGCCGCAACCTCAAAACCGGATTCGGTCTTGCGAACCCAAACTCGACGTCTCGGCACCAGCAGCGAAAGTGTCACTCCGGCAAGGGCTAATAGTGCGAAAACTAAAACCCAAATTCCACCCGGGTTGTAACTAACATCAAGCGAAGCAAATCTTTTAATTCCATCAAAGGTTACGGTGCCAAGATCGCCCGGCAGGCTGACTGTGTCGCCAACTTTCAATCGAAGACCCTTGACGCCGCTTTTGCCGCCGGCAACCTGAGTCATGTTCGAGGTGTCGAGCGCATAAACATTTCGAGGCACACCGCCATCGAGTCCAAGGTCGCCCTCGTAAACATTCATGGTTAGCAGAGGATCGATTGGGCCTGGATAAATAGAAGTGAGTGCGCCGGTGCTTAAAGTATCGACAGTTGGATAGAAAAACGCGATGATTCCAAATTGCTTTGGTGCATCTGGAACTTTGATTACGCCGAGCGAAGTGTAGGTCGGCGACTGAGGTAAAAACGGAGTGGCGCCTGCGAAAGTGATGTTGCCATCGGCGTCCCGAATTGTTATCACCGGCGCGTATCCGTTACCAGTTAAATAAATCTTCGCATTCGGCAACTCGAGTGGTTCGTTTACTCGAATTACGCCATTGCCAGAATTTGCAGAGTCGCCTGGAACGTTGGTTGAAACATAGGCTCGAAAATCTAATGGAGTGCCGACATTGGTTTGATTTCGAATGTCAAAATCGACCTCGAATTTTTTTAATGTCGCACTAAACGGAACCAAAGTGTTCTCACTAAAAAAAGTTCCAGGCGAAAAAGAATCGTATGCCGCCAGATTGTTTACAAAAGTCTCACCCTCGACAAGCACGCGCTGGCCGCTGTAGCTTGCACCGCCACCGAAACCGACAGCTGCCAATACTCCAATTAGGGCGAAGTGGAAAATTAGGTTTCCAGTTTCACGGAGGTAGCCTCGTTCTGCCGCAACCGAATTTCCGGTAGTAACGACTCGATAGCCGAGTTTGCGCAGCAGCGAGTGAGCATCAGAAACAATTTTTTTATTCGCAGTTGTTTTCACAGCCAGCGAAGCAGGCATTCGAGAAAACTGTTTCGGGGCGACCGGTGGCGCTGCAAGTAGCGCCTTATAGTGCAAGCGGGTGCGCGGTAGAACGCATCCAATCAAAGAAATAAAAAGCAAGATATAAATCGCGGAAAACCAAGCCGACGTGTAAACGTCAAACAATTGCAGCGAATCGAGAATTGGTGCTAACTGTTTGTAGTTGTCGAAATATTGAGTCACGCCATTCGGGTCTGCGCTTCGCTGAGGAAATACCGAACCAGGGACGGCGGCAACAGCAAGCAGTAATAACAAGATCAGCGCGGTGCGCATCGATGTCAGTTGTCGCCAAATCCAGCGCGACCACCCGCGCAAACTTAGTTCTGGAGTGCTGATGTCTGCATCAAAGCGTGAGCTGGAAATAACCAAACACCTCATTTTGTAACCAAGCCGCCAGCATGTTCCACCATCCGGTGACTAGCAGCAGTCCGAGAATTACCAGCAGTGCACCGCCGGCAATGTTAAATGCACGGATGTAACGCTTAATAAAACCAACCGATTTCGCAGCCCAATTAAACCCGGCGGCGATAGCGATGAACGGTAAACCGATCCCGAGCGCATAAATAAATGCCAGTAGCGCACCCTTAGCTGGGTCGCCAGAGTTTGAAGCCAAAGTCAAAACGGCAGCCAGTGTTGGTCCAATGCAAGGCGTCCAACCCAATCCAAACGCAATTCCCAAAAGCGGGGCGCTGATTAAACCGAGACGAGAAGAAACCTGAATCTTAAAAGTACGTTGCATAAATGAAAATTGCCCGATCATTACCAAGCCGAGAAATATGACAAACGCACCTAAAACTTTTTGCACCCACTGAAGACCGCTGGCGTAAACCACTGCCCCGAGACCGCCGAACAGCGCACCAAAAGAAACAAACACAACCGAGAATCCGAGCACGAACAAGAGTGCACCCAAGAGCACTCGTGATTTTGTTTTTGTGCGTCCGTCATTCGACATTCCCGAAACGAATCCAAGGTAACCCGGAACTAGTGGAAGAACGCAGGGGCTAATAAAAGATGCGACTCCGGCTAGTAGTGCCATCGGAATTGCCGCGAGCAAATTTCCACTCAGAATTATTTCGCCGGGATTCACTCTTTAACCGCCGTAGAAATAAGTGTTTGCAAAATTGATTTGTCGATTCGACCGAGAACGCGTGAAGCAACTTTGCCATCCTTGCCAATTACAAGTGTGGTTGGCACAGCCTGCGGAACAACCACTTTGGTAAACGCAAGTAACACCGAACCAGATTGAGCGTCCATTATCGAAGGCCAAGTAATTCCGAACCGTTTTTCAAATGCGATAGCCGTCGCTGCACTGTCGCGAACATTCACTCCAATAAATTGCACATCTTTATTAGCTGTGGCGAGCGCGAGTAAATCCGGAGCTTCTGCACGGCAAGGAGCACATCCGGCATACCAAAAATTGATTACGGTAACCACACCAGTGAGCGAATCGCTGCCAAGAGTTTCTCCGCTCTCGCTGGTTCCCGACCATTTAATTGCTTCGCCGCGATTACCAATCGCATATTCGGTTACGGTTCCGTCGCCGGCAATGTAATTTTTGTTATCCCCGGCTTTGAATTGCTGTGCGAGCGGATCGTTTGCGGCACAACCGCTCGAGGTCAAAACAAACGCTGCTAGCAAGGCGCCAGCGAAAAACTTTTTCAAACCGCGCCTCTATCGATCGCCTGCGAAGTCGCTGCTGGGTCGGCAAAACCAACTTCAATCCAGCTTGAGCCTTTTCGCTCCAACGAGGTGATGCTCGAAAGGCGAGTTCGTCGCGAGCGCGGACTGTGTGCCAGCTTTTTTCCATCAAGCGAACGGTAAACCATTTCAATTGGCAACTGATGCGACACCAGAACCACGTCGCCATCTGGAACGCTCTTCCAGGCATCCTCTAGAGCGGCAAACATGCGAGCGGCAATTTGGTCGTATGGTTCACCCCAACTCGGCCTGCGTGGATTCCTGACTAACCAATAGAGCTTTGGTCGAGTTAAAACGTGTGCGGCAGACAGGCGTCGCCCTTCGAAAAGATTCCATGGTTCGATGAGGCGTTCATCAGTGTGAGCGGTTAATCCAAAAGTTGATTCGATTGGTTCGGCAGATTCGCGTGTTCGAAGCAATGGGCTAACAAATACTGCCGTCACCTTTCGCTTTTGTTTCTTTAGTTCGGCCGCTGCTTCAGCAGCCATCGAGCGACCGCGTTCGCTCAAATGAAAATGTGGCAGGCGACCATAAAGAACGGCACCCGGATTATGCACTTCGCCGTGGCGAATTAAATGAATGCGGTCGGCGGGCATAATGCCAAGTCTACCCTCGGCTAAACTTGTGCCTTATGAGACCCCGCGCCCTAGTAAAAGACCTTGCCGCATTACCTGACGGCCCCGTAACTATTGGTGGATGGGTTGAAAACGAGCTGACACCGAAGGAGTTCGACCTCTTGGCCTTTCTGGCAGAGGCGCCGGGAGTGGTGCGCAGCCGCGAGACC
>JBJTNR010000027.1:0-15170 GCA_046074145.1 Rhodoluna sp. | reverse complement strand
TTACCAGGAATGCGCTCCACTCCCCGATTACCAGACTCCAGAACCTCGAGAATTTTTTTATCCGCTTGCTCCGCTGGGGTGGATTCGATTGATTTAATCAATGCGGCTAAATCCTGTTCAAATTTTTTAAGAACCGGCATGACTTCTTTGCTGTTCCCGTTCAAAATCTGTAGCCAAAGTTCAGGATCACTCGCGGCAATTCGCGTGGTGTCGCGCAGTCCCTGGCCGGCGAGTGCAATGTCTGGTGCTGCGCCTTCGATAAGTCTCGTGGCAAGCAGGCTGGAAATAATCTGAGGCACATGCGAAACCAAGGCGACAGCGCGATCATGATCACTTGTGTCCATGATTACCGGCGCAGCCTCTAACGATTTCGCCAAAATTTCAATGGCCTTGATTCGGCTCGAGTCTGACTTTTCGTGAGTGGTGATTACCCATGGTCGTCCCACAAATAAATCGGCTCTACCGGAAATCGCTCCACCTCGTTCGCGACCAGCCATTGGATGCGAACCGACATAGCGCTCGATAGGAGCCGACATTGAAATAAGTTCTTCGAGGATTGCCGCCTTTATGCTGGCAACATCGGTGACCGTTGCCGACGGAAAATTCTTTAATTCTTCGGCCACGATAGCTGCAGTCAATTGCGGTGGCACGCAAACGATGACAACTTCAGGTTTGTCTTCGCTCGAAGCTGCCCTGCCCGCGCCGTAAGAGATCGCTAAATCTGCACTGCTTTGTGAGCGCGAAGTAATGATTACATCGGCGCCATGTTTAGTGAGGGCCAACCCAATGCTGGTGCCTAGCAATCCGGCGCCAACGATGCGAACGGTGCCTTTGAATTCGTTCATAATTTCAGGCACCTACTTTGCAATGTCTTGACGTAAAACCGTTGCTCCGCGAAGGTAAACATGTTGAATCTCAGCCCGGCTCTTATCGATGTCGGCGTTGATCATGATTCGGATGGTTCTCGGTAGCGCGCCGACGACATCCATTTCGACAAAGCACATCAGTGGTACGTCGCCAAGATCAAGTGATCTGGCTGCCACGGCAGGAAATTCGCTGCTAATGTCTGGCGTTGCCGTAAAAAGAATTGAAACCAATTGACCGCTTTCGATGTCATTCGCGTGCAGCATTTTTGACAGCAATTCTGCTGTCGACTTCAACAAGTGCTCGCGTTCGTCGACGTCCAATTGAATTGCACCGCGAATTGCACGCATGGTCATTGTTGGCGCTTCTTTCGGTCGGTGGATTTGTTCAAGTTTTTGTTTCTTGGTCTTGGCGCTCTTTCGGTTTTACCCTCTGCCGCTTTGAGCAAAGCGCCGACCTCTATTTTACTTAGTTCGCGAATTCGACCCTCTTTCAATGGGCCGAGTTGAATCGGGCCGAAGGATCTGCGCACTAGCCCGATTACGGGGTGCCCGACGAAATCAAACATTCGTCGCACGATTCGATTGCGGCCGGAATGCAGAACGACTTCGACGAGGCTCTCTCCCGGAGCTAGGTCCACGATGTGTGCCTTGTCGGCCTTAATTTGACCGTCTTCTAGTTCGAAGCCGCTAAGCAGTTTGTGAATAATTTGCGGAGTTACCACTCCCTCTACTCGCGCCACATAAGTTTTAGTCACGCCAAATTTTGGGTGAGCAAGTTTGTGTGCGAGATCTCCATCATTCGTCATGATGATTAAGCCAGTAGTTTCGGAATCGAGACGGCCAACATTAAATACGCGGTCATAGCCTTCGACAAATTGGGAAAGATCGGGACGACCATTTTCGTCTGCCATCGAACTAACCACGCCACGTGGTTTATTAAGTGCTAAATAGACCCTGGAGTTGTCCAGCTGAATTGGCGTTCCAGAAACAGACACCTGATCGATGTCGGGATTTATCCTGGTGCCTAATTCGGTTACGGTTTTTCCGTTTACCTTGACTCGACCACCGGTGATAAGGTCTTCGCACACGCGCCTGGATGCAACTCCGGCAGCCGCCATTACCTTTTGAAGTCGAACGCCTTCGGGTTCGCTATCAAACTTCGACATCGAAGTTGCTGTTTGCGTCTGGCAAGTAAGGGCTAATCAGCGGAAGCTCATCAATTGAATTGATGCCAAGCACCTCTAAAAACAGATTGCTAGTGCCGTAGTGAATGGCGCCGGTTTCGGAATCGGTGTACATCTCTGTAATCAGTGAGCGGCTCAGCAAGGTGCGCACCACCGAGTCAACGTTCACAGCTCGAATCGAAGCTACCTGCCCACGTGAAATTGGTTGCTTATATGCAATCACGGCGAGTGTTTCGAGTGCGGCTTGGCTTAGTTTGGTCGGGTTTTCGTTAGCAACGAAAGCACGCACAGCCCAATCAAAATCTTGACGAACGAAAAGTCTCCAGCCACCGCCTACTTCGCGAAGTTCAAAACCTCGAGGGCTCGCGCCATTTTCTCCGTCATAGTCCGCCTTCAAACTCAGCACGGCTTCTTTTACCTCGTTGACCGGAGTGTCCAAAGCGGTTGCGATAGCAACCAATGAAAGTGGAACATCTGTAATCATCAAGATTGCTTCTACGGCAGAGCGCAGATTGTCTGCGTTTACCTCGGCAATTTGCTGTTCGATTTGTTCTGGATTTGCATCAAGAGTCATAGTCGGCTCCTAGGTTGGCTAGTTTTTCTTCATCAAAATTTTGGTCATTCCATTCGATATTCAAATCGCCAAGTGGTGATTCTTGTTCGAATGTGATTGCTGCCAGGCGATAGAGCTCGAGCACTGCCAAAAAGCGTGCGACAACGACCGCTTTGTCTTTAACCGCCCCAATGATTTCGCGGAAGGTCGTGCGAATTGCTCGTCGCAGCATTCCAACAACCTCACGAGCCTGTTCACGAATGCTGACGCGTGGCGCGTGAAGGTGAGCGAGTCCAACTGTTGGAATCTCACGCGGGGTCATGGTGTCCTGAGCTACAGCAGCAAATTCTTCTTTGGTGAGAGTCCAAACCAATTCAGGTTGGTAATTCTTGAATCGCTCTTCAATTCGACCTTCACGTGGAATTCGCATTTGCTCGAGACCAATGGCAGAAGCAAACCAAGCTGAAATTTCTTTGAATGCGCGGTATTGCAGCAAGCGAGCAAACAGCAGGTCTCGCGCTTCAAGCAGAGCAACGTCTTCGGCGTCAACGACCTCGCCCTTTGGCAGAAGTCCAGCAATCTTTAGATCTAGCAAGGTTGCTGCGATAACCAAAAACTCACTAGCCTGTTCGAGTTCTTCGTCGCCATCTAGGGTCTTCAAATATGAAATGAATTCGTCAGTAACTTTGCTGAGCGATACTTCGGTGATATCGAGTTCGTGCTTCGAGATCAACGAAAGCAGAAGATCAAAAGGTCCGTCGAAGTTCGACAGAGTGAGCGAGAATCCGATTCCCTTTTCAGAGGCTTCGGTTAGCTCTGAATTAAGCTGCACAGCCACGGGCTACCAACTCTCGAGCTACGGTTCGGTAAACCTCAGCGGCGTCTGAGGTTGGAGCAAACGCCGTAATTGGTGACTGTGCCACCGTTGCGTCAGGAAATTTAACTGTTCGGTGAATTTCGGTCTTGAAAACCTTGTCACCAAACGCTTCGTGCAGTCGTTCTAGAACTTCACGCGAATGAAGTGTTCGAGTGTCCACCATGGTGGCCAAAATGCCATCCAGCTGCAATGCCGGGTTTAGTCCCTCGCGAACCTTATTGATGATATCTTCGAGAATTGCCACTCCGCGAAGTGCAAAGAACTCGGTCGCCAGCGGAATTATTACGCCGTGAGCCGCGGTAAGCGCATTGACCGTTAATAGCCCAAGCGACGGCTGACAATCAATCACGATTAGGTCGTAATCTGCGGCTACCTGCTTCAAAATGTTTGCCAGAATTCGCTCGCGCGAAATTTCGTTAATTAATTTCATCTCGGCAGCTGAAAGTTCAATATTCGCCGGAATGACATCCAGGTTCTCGTTTGCGGTGTGCTGAATCGCTACATGAGGATCTAATGATCGATCAAGCATTAGGTCGTAAATTGTGGTGGTGTCGTGTGCGTTAACGCCAAGACCGGCTGAAAGCGCACCCTGCGGGTCAAAGTCGATTAGCAAAACTTTGCGACCGTACTCGGCCAAAGCTGCTGACATGTTGATTGCGGTCGTCGTTTTACCGACGCCACCTTTTTGATTACACATGGCAATAATTCGAGCCGGTCCGTGTGAAGAAAGTGACTTAGGGGCGGCGAAACGCTTTTCGCCGGCAGCAGCCTTAGCCATGATTCCTCCCGAAATTATGCTGTGATTTCTGTACCCAGCCTACCTGCCGGTGGGGTCACCCCAATTCGCTCGCCAGGCCCTAGTGACGGGCTCGCGGGTGGGCGGTTGCGTATATTTCACGCAATTTATCGACCGTCACCAGGGTGTAAATCTGCGTAGTAGCCACGGATGAATGGCCGAGCAGCTCTTGGACCACGCGAACGTCTGCCCCACCCTCGAGCAAATGTGTTGCGAAACTGTGGCGTAGGGTGTGCGGTGAAATTTCACCGGGAATTTCAGCGACTCGAGCTGCGTCGCTAATCATCTGCCAAACGGTTTGTCGAGTTAATCTATTTCCGCGTTGATTCAAAAAAAGCGCCGGAGTTCCTTTTCCGGCGGTTGCCAATTTTGGCCGAGTGCGAACCAGGTATGCCTCAAGTGCGCGCTGGGCAAAGCTCCCAACTGGAACTAGGCGTTCTTTGGAGCCTTTACCGTAAAGGCGAACCAGGGTTGGATCGATTATGTCGTCGAGATCTAGTGTAATGATTTCGCTGACTCGGGCACCGGTTGCGTAGAGCAATTCCAGAATTGCTCGATCGCGAACTCGAACTGGATCGGCGGCAATTTCAGTTTCGTTTTCTGCGGTTGGCCCAGACGCACCTAACAATGCCTCAACCTCGCTGACGGTAATAGCCTTGGGCAGATTTCGCTGCAGTTTTGGTGGCTTTACACTTGCGGCGACATCGCCCACCGTAACATTTTCCATGAGCCAAAATTTGTGAAGTCCTCTGACTCCGGCAAGAACGCGAGCCACTGAGCTTGACGATAACCCGGATACGTTTTTCAAACTTTCTGCGAAATCCGAAATGTTAAGTTCGGTAATCGTCTCCGCTTCGGTTACGCCGATAGATTTTAGGAATTCCAAATACCTAGTTAGGTCGGCTCGATAGGCTGCCAAGGTATTTTTGGCCATGCCGCGTTCGATGGTCAGGTGCCGAATATAAGAATCTGCGAGTTGTTCGAGACTAGGCATCTTGCAGAATCGGTCTTAGGAACCCGAAACCTCGAATAATTTGTTCGATCTTGTCGCTCGAGAGCGGCAACGATTAAGCCCGCAAACAACGGGTGCGCCTTGGTCGGACGGGATTTAAATTCTGGGTGTGCTTGAGTAGCAACGTAATACGGATGCACTTCACGAGGAAGTTCAACGTATTCAACCAAATGATCATCAGGAGAAGTTCCAGAGAAAACTAATCCGGCTTCGGCAATCTGCGAACGGAAAGCGTTGTTCACTTCGTAGCGGTGACGGTGACGTTCCTCCGAAGTGTCAGAGCCGTAAACTTCGGCAACGATTGAGCCCGGTTTTAACTTTGCGGTGTACAAACCCAAACGCATGGTTCCGCCCATGTCGCCCGAAGCCAAAATATCTACCTGCTCGGCCATTGTTGCGATTACCGGATACTTGGCATCCGGTTCAAATTCGGTCGATGATGCCCCTTCTAGCCCGACCACATTTCGCGCGTATTCAATCACCATGCACTGCAAGCCGAGGCAAAGTCCAAGTGCGGGCAAACGATTTTCGCGAGCGAACTTGAGCGCACCCAGCTTTCCTTCAATTCCACGAACGCCGAATCCGCCAGGAACGCAAATCGCATCGACGTCACTTAGCTGTTCACGTGCACCCTCTTCGGTTTCGCAACTGTCTGAAGGAATCCACTTGATTTGAACTTTCGCCATGTTGGCAAAACCACCAGCGCGAATTGCCTCGGTTACCGATAGGTAGGCGTCTGGCAAATCGATGTACTTACCAACAAGCCCAATTCGGACCTCGTGCTTTGGATTATGAACAGCGTCGAGCACGCCTTGCCATCTGGTCCAGTCAACTTCGCCGGCTTTGAGATTCAATTTCTCAATGATGTAACTGTCTAGACCCTCTTCGTTGATTACCGAAGGTACGTCATAGATGCTCGATGCGTCGGCAGCCGTAATCACAGCCTTTGAATCGATGTCGCACATCAGGGCGATTTTATTCTTGATCGAATCAGGCAGTGCTCTATCTGAGCGGCAGACGACTGCATCTGGCTGAACACCAATCGAGCGAAGTGTTGCCACCGAGTGCTGAGTTGGTTTGGTCTTAAGTTCGCCCGAAGCGCCCAAATAAGGAATCAGCGATACGTGGACATAAAAAACATTGTCACGACCGACTTCGTGGCGAATCTGTCTTGCAGCTTCCAAGAACGGTTGCGACTCAATGTCACCGACTGTTCCACCGATCTCGGTGATGATGACATCCGGTGCTGGAACATCATGAGCCTGAAGACGCATGCGTCGTTTAATTTCATCGGTGATGTGCGGGATTACCTGCACGGTGTCGCCGAGGTATTCTCCGCGTCGTTCGCGGGCAATTACGGTCGAATAAATTTGGCCGGTTGTTACGTTTGCCGATTGGCCAAGGTTGATATCTAGGAATCGTTCGTAGTGACCGATGTCCAAGTCTGTTTCGGCGCCATCGTCTGTGACAAAAACTTCACCGTGCTGGAAAGGATTCATCGTGCCTGGATCAACATTTAGGTATGGATCTAGTTTTTGCATCACGACTTTGAGACCGCGGGCGCGAAGTAGGTTTCCGAGACTGGAAGCGGTGAGGCCCTTGCCTAGCGAGGAGGCGACTCCACCGGTGACGAAAATGTGTCTAGTTTTACCGGGATCCAAAGCCTCTGCCATGGAATCTCAGCCTACCATCGGACTTGGCCTAGATCGGCCGAGCGACTCGCGAGCGAATATCGAGGCGCTTTTTAGTTGAATTCCGCGCGTGCCTTTTCAAGCAACTCGGCTGCGTGAGTCTGGCCCGATTCAGATTCGGCCAAGCCCGAAAGCATACGAGTAAGTTCCTGGATGCGATCGGCTGGTTCCAGCGATACGACATCGGTGGCGGTGAAATCTTCAGAACTGCTTTTCAACACGCGAAGGTGCGAGTTTGCATAGGCAGCCACCTGGGCTAGGTGGGTAACCACAATGACCTGCGCCTGCTTAGCTAATTTCGCTAGGCGACGACCAACCTCTATTGCAGCCGCACCGCCTACGCCGGCATCGACTTCATCGAAAATAAAAGTTGGTGCTTGTTCTGATTTCGCCAACACCACTTCGATGGCCAACATAATTCGAGAAAGTTCGCCGCCGCTGGCGCCTTTGCCAAGTGGTCGAGGTTCGGCACCGGCATAGGACGAAAGCAAAATTGAAACATTGTCTTTGCCGTGGGCGGAATATTCTGCCGCCGGTTCTACTGAAACAACCAGCGTTGACCCAGGCATTGCCAGCGCGGTTAGTTCGTCGCTCACCTGAGAAGCAAGGTCGGCCGCTGCCTTGGTTCGAAGTTCGGTTAACTTAGTCGCTGTTTTTTCCAGGGCTGCAAATTCGCGCGAGATTGTTTGTTCCAGCTCATCGATTCGGTCGGTTGAAGAATCCAATTCGAGCAAACGATTACTTGCAGTTGCGGTGTATGCAATTACGTCATCGAGTGTGGGGCCATATTTTTTAATTAGCGATGAGATCAATGCCCGACGCTCTTGAACGCTAGCCAAAGTCTGAGCGGTATCGTCATCGAGCGATGCTAGATAACCATTTAGTTCGGCTGCAGCTTCGTTTAATTGGAAGCCGAGTTCTTTTATAGTGCCAGCCAGCTTTTCAAGCGTGGAATCGTGATGCGCTACTTGCTCGAGGGTTCGCCGAGCCTGCCCAATCAAATTCAGCGCATCGCTGCCCTCTGCTTCGGAAGAGAGCGCCTCGTGCGCCGCGGCGGCGGCCAATCGCAATTCTTCAACATGCGTCAAACGATTGGCCTTGTCGGTCAGTTCGATGTCTTCGCCTGGTTGCACATCGGCTGCTTCTAACTCGATAACAGATTCCCGCAGCCTTACTGCTTCGGCTTCTCTGGCGTCTTTGGCCGAAGTTATCTCGGCAAATTTTGCCGATGCTTCCTTCCAGGCGAAAAAATGTTTTTGATAGTCGCTCAAAAGTTTGCTTGAGCCGGCGAACTGATCTAATGCATCTCTTTGTGCGCCTGCACTCTTCAGTCTGATTTGATCTGATTGCCCGTGAACAACTACTAGGCTCTCGCCAAGTTCGCTCAGAAGATTAATTGGTGCAGAGCGACCCGAAATTGCCGCTCGGGATCTGCCCTCACTGGAAACCGAACGATTTAGCAACAGCTCGCCATCTTCGATTTCGGCCCCGGCGTCTAGAACTCGCTGTTCGATTTCCGGGTGATTAATTATGTGCCAACGACCCTCAACAAATGCTTGCGGTTGACCGCGTCTAATTGCGCTCGAATCGGAACGTTCACCGAGAAGCAACCCCAGTGCAGACAGCACCATAGTTTTTCCGGCACCGGTTTCGCCGGTGATCACGGTTAATCCAGGGCCAAAAGTAAGTCGCGCTTCTTGAATGACACCCAAGTCGCGAATGTAAATCTCTTCAATCATTTTTTAGTTCCGCGCCAGCCCTCGACTGGCAGCGTGAATTTTCTTACCAAGCGATCGGTGAACGAACCTTGGTGCAATCGAGCTAACTTCACCGAGTGGTTTGATTTCTTAACTTCCACTCGCGCGCCAGCCGGAAGTTCGTGCGTGCGACGACCGTCACACCAAAGCACGCCTTGGCCAGCGCTTCGTTTCAAAACTTCAATCGCAACGGTTGTTTCTGGGTTGACCACCAAAGGTCTTGCAAAAAGCGCATGTGCACTAAGTGGAACTACTAAAAGTGCATCTACGTTTGGCCAAACCACTGGGCCGCCAGCAGAAAATGCGTATGCGGTTGATCCGGTTGGCGTAGCCACCACAATTCCGTCGCAGCCAAAAGATGAAAGCGGATGAGCTTCGATTTCAATCACGACTTCGAGCATTCTTTCGCGCGCGCTCTTTTCGACGGTGGCTTCGTTTAGAGCCCAAGTCGAATAGACGTTTTTGCCTTCAACAATTACAGAAACATCGAGAGCCATGCGATCATCAATCGCGTAATCACGGTCGACTACTCGCTTTACCGCCTGAGCAAACTCGTCTTTTTCTGATTCGGCTAGAAAACCGACGTGCCCAAGGTTAATCCCCAAGAGCGGCACGTTAGTTTCGCGAACGATTTCGGCGGCCTTCAAAATTGTCCCGTCGCCGCCAACCACCATCGCGAGCTCTAGGTCATCTAGTTGGCAATCTTTGCCGAGAATTTTTACATCGGCATCGCCGCCCTTGCTTGCGCCGTTTGCCTGGATGAAATCCTGGTGGTTCGACTCGGTCATTACGGGAACGATTCCAGCCGCCGACAATTGCTTAATCGCAACTTCGGCCGCAGCGATTGCCTCGGGGTGGAAAATGTGCGAAACGATTAGGACAAATCGAGAATTGCTCACTTGCCCTCCTTCGCAATCGATTCAATTCGGTCTTTCCATTTTGACTGATTTACCGGCTCTTTGGGACTAATCCACAGCAGATACTCGATGTTTCCGTGTGTTCCAGGCAGTTCGGATCGTTCTAACCCACGAATTCCAAGCTTTAATTTGGCGGCTTCGTCGGCTACCTGTTTGATGGCAGAGGCTCTTAGGGTGTGATCGTTTACCAGGCCGTTTGCACTAAGCGACTGCTTGCCAACTTCAAATTGAGGCTTGACCAGTAAAACGAATTCCGCATCGGGTGCGGTCTCGCACATCTGGGCTAAAACTAACGTGAGCGAAATGAATGAAAGGTCCGCGACCACGATGTCGATGTTTATTTCAGACTGCGGAATTCCGCTTCGTTCGGAAAGGGTTTTTTTGCTTAATTCGCGAGCATTAAAACCTTCAATCGCAACAACTTTTTGATTTTCAAATAATTGTGTGACCAATTGTTCGTGACCCACATCGATTGCAAAGACCCGAGCTACGCCTCGTCGCAATAAAACATCCGTAAAGCCGCCGGTTGATGCACCAACATCGAGTGCGGTTTTACCGACGAGATCGATTTCGGCAAAAGTATCCAGGGCTCGGGCTAGTTTGTGTCCTGCTCGCGATACATAATCGATGGCTTCGAGCACTGTGATTTTGTCGGAGTCATCTACGTTTTGCGAAGACTTCCTTGCCGCTTTTCCGTTCACTAGCACTCGATCGGCTTCAACCAAAGTCGAAGCATGGTTTCTAGATCTGGCCAGACCGCACTCGACAAGTGCTAGATCGATGCGCAATTTAGTCCTCTGGTATTTCTTCGAATAGTCCGCCCGGCGGAGTGACTACAACTTCACCCTTTGCAATATCCACGGTGGGCACAAAGGCTTTTATAAATGGAATCAAGACCTCGCCAAGCGAAGCTTCAATAACTAGGCAGTCTTGAGCCGGCAAGTGATCAACCCGGACAATTTTTCCGACTTCAACTCCATCGCGAATGACTTTCAGTCCGACGAGCTGGTGATCATACCAGGCATCTGGTTCTGCCGGGAGCACCGCGGTATCTGCTTGAACCAAAAGAATTGCTTTGGCCAAAGTATCTGCCATTGACCGATCGGTAACTTCGTCTAAAAACAAAACTGGAAACTGGTTGTAGTAACGCAGTTCTTTAACGGTCACCGATTTTCCAAACCAGGCAGATGATTCGGGAACCTGAAGTTCTAGCTTTGCGCCAGGTTTAAATCGCTCGTCAGGACTATCGGTATAAAGCTCGAGCTTGAATCCGCCCTTGAGTCCGTGGGCTTTTACTAAGCGCCCGACTCGAAGCGTGGTCTGATTAGAAATCTGTGTCCACCACGTCTACGCGCACTTTCTTGCCGTCGGCAAGAGCGTTCACGACAGTGCGCAGTGATTTTGCAGTGCGGCCGTTGCGCCCAATTACTCGACCCAGATCATCAGGGTGTACGTGAACCTCTAGCAGGTCACCCTTTGATGTTGATCGTTCGGTTACGGTTGCCTCGTCGGGATTATCGACGATGCCCTTAACCAAGTGTTCGAGCGCAGCGGCAAGCATCTGAAATTATTCGGTTTCTGCTGGAGCTTCTGCCGCAGGAGCCTCTTCGGCTGCCGCTTCTGCTGGAGCTTCTTCAACTGCAACTTCAGCGGCCGGAGCTTCTGCCGGAGCTTCTGCCGGAGCTTCTGCTTCAACTGCAGGAGCTTCGTCAGCAACTGCATCTGCAGCAGGTGCCTCTTCGACAACTTCGGTCTTTGCAGCTTTCTTAGCAGCAAGCTCTTCCTTCGGAACCAAAACGGTCTTCTTCTTGCTGTCGATTACGAATTCTGCTTTAGCTGCAGGCTGCTGAACAACGTTCTTAGCGTTCTTGTCGCCCTTGGCTGCCTGGAAGTCACCAGTAAGTTTTAGCAATGCTGCTACTTGCTCGGTTGGTTGTGCACCAACGCCAAGCCAGTACTGCGCACGCTCAGAGTTAACTTCGATAAGAGATGGGTTTTGTGTCGGTACGTAACGACCGATTTCTTCGATTACTCGACCGTCGCGGTGAGTACGTGAATCGGCTACAACGATGCGGTAGTGAGGCGCACGGATTTTTCCGTGACGCGCAAGGCGGATTTTAACTGCCAACGTATTGCTCCTGATATTTGAATTGAGGCGAACGTTTCACCGTGAGCGTGGGGGCACACTCGGAAGAAAAAGCTCTGGGGGTTGTTTACACGTTTGGTTAGAGGGTCAAACGGCGACAACCGCTCTATTCTGCCAGAAATAAGGGGTTCGCGCTAGTTGCCAATGCCAAATGCAGACCCGGATGTGTCCGCGTCTGGCTTTAGGCCTTGGGCTCTAGCTGCATCCTCGGCAGCACGTTTTGCCGGATTCCCTGACTTGGAACCCTTTTTCTTGTCCTTCGCTTTGGACTTTCCGCCGCCGAATCCCCCGCCTAGATTTGGCATGCCTGGCATACCGGCCATCTGTGGCATTCCGCCCTTGGCGACGGTCTTCATCATCTTGGCAGCTTGTTCGAAACGGTTGACCAGAGAATTTACGTCGGTGACGGTCATTCCGGAACCCTTGGCAATTCGAGCTCGCCTTGAACCATTCAAAATTTTCGGCGCACGGCGTTCGCCCGGGGTCATCGAACGAATGATTGCTTCGGTGCGATCAATTTCACGTTCATCGAAGTTTTCTAACTGCGATCGCATCTGTCCGGCGCCAGGCATCATTGCCAACATGCTTTTAAGCGAGCCCATCTTGCGAAGTTGTTGCATTTGATCAAGGAAATCTTCGAGGGTGAATTCTTCTTTGGCCAACTTTTCAGCCATCGCCTTGGCTTCGGCTTCTTCGAATGTTTTTTGAGTTTGCTCGATAAGAGTGAGAATGTCACCCATATCCAAGATGCGACTTGCCATGCGATCTGGATAGAAAGGTTCGAACGCATCGAGCCCTTCACCGGTCGATGCGAAAATAATTGGTTTGCCGGTGACCGAGGTAACCGAAAGTGCGGCACCACCGCGAGCATCGCCATCAAGTTTCGTGAGCACAACTCCCGAAATGCCGACGCCATCGTCGAAAGCCTTGGCGACGTTGACAGCATCTTGACCAATCATCGAATCAACGACGAATAGCACCTCGTCGGGATCGATCGACTTAGAGATATTTTTGGCCTCGGTCATTAACTCTTCATCGAAACCAAGGCGACCGGCGGTGTCAACGATTACGACGCTGAAAAGTTTTTGCTGCGCGTGTTTGATCGCATCTTTGGCAACCGACACCGGATTGCCGACACCGTTGCCTGGTTCCGGCGCAAAAACTGGAACTCCCGCTCGTTCACCTACTACCTGCAATTGATTCACTGCATTTGGTCGCTGCAAATCGGCGGCGACTAGAACTGGTGTGTGCCCCTGATCTTTCAACCACTTGGCAAGTTTTCCGGCGAGTGTGGTTTTACCTGAACCCTGTAAACCAGCAAGCATAATCACAGTCGGCGCAGTCTTTGCGAAATTCAATTTGCGCTGTTGGCCACCAAGAATTGTCACCAATTCTTCATTTACGATTTGAACGACCTGCTGTGCCGGGTTCAGTGCTTTGGAAACTTCATCGCCAAGTGCTCGTTCGCGAACCGCGTTTACAAAATTCTTCACAACCTCAAGGGCAACATCGGCCTCGAGTAACGCCTTACGAATTTCTCGAAGAGTCGCATCGATATCGGCCGCACTAAGTTTTCCCTTGGAGCGAAGATTTTTGAACGTTTCGACTAAACGATCGGATAGGTTGCCAAACATAAGATTTACTAACCGACCAATCCGTTGGCGAATTCCCGAGCATCAAAGAATGCGAAGTCTTCGATTCCTTCGCCAACGCCAACTAATTTAACTGGAATTCCTAAATTTTTCTGAATCGAATAAACGATTCCACCCTTGGCGGTTCCGTCAAGTTTGGTCAGCGCTACGCCTGAAACTTTTGCAACTTCGGTAAAGGCCTTGGCTTGAACCAAACCGTTTTGACCGGTGGTTGCGTCGATAACTAAAAGAACTTCAGCGATTGGTACCTGCTTTTCAATTACCCTGCGAACCTTGTCGAGCTCATCCATTAGGTCGTTTTTGTTTTGAAGGCGACCGGCTGTATCAATGATTACAACATCGACACTTTGGGCAAGAGCAGTTTCGATAGTTTCAAAAGCCACCGAGGCAGGGTCTTGCCCCTCTTGCTTTGGGCGCACTAGCGTTGCACCCGAACGAGTCGCCCAGGTGGCAATTTGATCAACCGCGGCCGCGCGAAAAGTATCTGCCGCGCCAATCATTACCTTGAATCCGCCCTGGGTTAGCCAGTTTGCTAATTTGCCGATAGTCGTGGTCTTGCCAACACCGTTTACTCCGACCACCAAAATCACATAAGGGGTATCGCCGCTTGAAAGATTGAGTTCTTTAGCTTCGCTCTCAAATTCGGTTGCCAAAATTTCACGCAAGCAGTCGCGTAATTCGGCTTCGGTGCTGAGTCGATTATTTTTAGCCATCGCCTTAACCTTGGCAACAATTTCTGCAGCCGCATCAACTCCGAAATCCGCTTGGATAAGTGAATCTTCCAGCTCGTCGAAATTTTCCGGATCGAATTTGATGCGGCTAAAAATCGCCTTGATGCCTTTTCGGGCGCTCCGCTCTGGCAGCGTTACAGGTTCAAGTTCAGCGAGATTCTCTTTTGAAACTTCGGGTTCGGGCTGAGCGGAATCCTTCTTTTTCTTCCAAAACTGGAAAGCCAAGACTTATTCCTTGTGCTCTAGTCGCTGTCCGACTACCGCCGAAACACCATCTTCACGCATCGAAACGCCGTATAGAGCGTCGGCGATTTCCATGGTTCGCTTTTGGTGAGTAATGATAATCAGCTGCGAATTGTTTCGAAGGTCTTCAAAGATTTGCAGCAGGCGGCCGAGGTTTGAATCATCGAGCGCTGCCTCGACCTCATCCATGATGTAGAACGGTGAAGGACGCGCCTTAAAGATTGCCACCAAGAGTGCCACTGCAGCTAACGAACGCTCACCACCCGAAAGTAAAGAAAGTCTTTCGATTTTCTTACCCGCTGGCTTGACGGTTACTTCAAGGCCAGTGGTCAAAAGATTTTCTGGATCGGTCAAGAACACCGAACCGGATCCACCTGGGAACAAAATCGGTAGCACTTCTTCGAATGCTTTCTTGGTGTCATCGAATGCATCCTTGAAAATATTCTGCATCTTTGAGTCGAGCTCTTCGATAATCTGCATCAAGTCTTTACGTGTCTGAGTTAAATCTGCCAGCTGCTCAGTCAAGAACTTGTGGCGTTGTTCAAGGGCAGCAAATTCCTCGAGAGCTAGTGGGTTAACCTTTCCCAACTTCTCGAATAGGCGCTCACCGTCTTTCAAACGCTTCTGCTGCTCTTCGCGAACGAATGGACGTGAACCACCTTCGGTTTCTGCATCTGGAATCAATTGATCTGGGCCATACTCGGCCAGCAAGATTGCCTGCTCTAGTCCAAGTTCATCGTTTGCA
>JBJTNR010000026.1:0-2821 GCA_046074145.1 Rhodoluna sp. | reverse complement strand
GAAACTCTGCGTGCTGCTATTGCAAAAATTTAGACAAATGGATCAGGAATAAACGCGTACTTAATTTCTAAGTACTCATCGATTCCTTCGAGCCCACCCTCGCGACCCATACCCGAAGCCTTGGTTCCACCAAACGGAGCCGCTGCGTTCGAAACCAATCCAGAATTGATTCCGGTCATACCGGTATCCAGGGTTTCAACTAGGCGCAGCTGGCGCTTGGCATCGTTGGTAAAGGCGTAAGAAACAAGACCAAACTCGGTGTCGTTGGCAAGACGAACGGCTTCTTCTTCGGTCTTGAAGCGCACGATTGGGGCAACGGGTCCGAAGATTTCTTCTTTCCAGATGGTCGAGTCTGCACTCACATTGTCGAGCACGGTTGGTTTAAAGAAGTATCCATCGCCGGCCAGTGCCTCACCACCCACAAGAACATCTCCGCCTTCTTTGACTGTGGCATCGACCAGTCGCTGCATGTTGCTCTGCGCGTCTGCGTTAATTACTGGACCACAGGTGGTGTCTTCGGCAACGCCTCGACCAAGTTTCAGCTCGCCCATCTTGGCGGCAAACTTGCGTCCAAATTCTTCGGCAACCGAATCGTGAACAATAAACCGGTTTGCCGC
The DNA here is from genome assembly GCA_046074145.1 of Rhodoluna sp. Classification (GTDB taxonomy): domain Bacteria; phylum Actinomycetota; class Actinomycetes; order Actinomycetales; family Microbacteriaceae; genus Rhodoluna. The sequence continues at coordinate 2,204 of JBJTNR010000026.1, read as the reverse complement.
AGTACAGGCTTGACCGATGTTTCGCATCTTTGCCTGCATTGCGCCGGTAACCGCTGCATCAATATCTGCATCTTCGAAAACAAGGAACGGAGCATTTCCGCCTAGTTCCATCGAGGTGCGCAGCACTCTTTGTGCCGCCTGCTCAATAAGTTTGCGACCGACCTGCGTGCTTCCGGTAAATGTAATTTTGCGCAAACGGTGATCGGCAATGATTGGCCCAGATGTCGCCGAAGAAGTCGAAGTGGTGATGACGTTCAGCACACCAGCCGGCAGACCAGCATCTTCGAAAGTCTTTGCCAAGAAGAGTGTGGTGAGCGGAGTAAGTTCCGCAGGCTTCACAATAATTGTGCAACCTGCGGCAACTGCAGGACCAATCTTTCTGGTTGCCATGGCGAGCGGAAAATTCCACGGAGTAATTGCGAATGCTGGACCAACAGGTCGCTTGGCGATCAGAATTTTTCCTGTGCCTTCAGGGTTTGAATTGTAACGACCAGTTACGCGAACTGCTTCTTCGCTAAACCAACGCAAAAATTCATTTCCGTAAGTGACTTCTCCGCGAGCTTCAGCAAGCGGCTTTCCCATTTCTAGCGAAATCAACATCGCAAATTCTTCGCTTCGCTCGCGCACGAGATCAAATGTGCGACGCAAAATTTCCGCTCTCTCACGCGGTGCGGTGCGCGCCCATTTAGCTTGCGCAGAATCGGCGGCAGCGAGAGCGCGCTGACCGTCTGAAGCATCGGCATTGGCAATCTGCAGCAGTGGCTTTCCCGTTGCCGGGTCTTCAACTGTGATCTTGTTTGCGCCATGACCCTCGACCCACTTGCCGTCGATGTAAAGCCCGGTTGGAACTTTGGCTAAAAGGTCTTTTTCAGAAAGCGACATTGCTTTTTATTCCTATTCGTTACTCGTTGGAGAGCTGATTTCCGCAGCGGTAAAAAGTCGTTGCGAGGTTATCGATGGCGGTCTTGGCGGCATCCGTGACATTGCCCAGCGCATAAATTGCGAAGGTAAGCGTGGTGCCATCCTTTGCATTAATGATGCCAGCAAGAGTGTAGCCGTGCTTGATCCAGCCGGTTTTGGCAAAAATGTGGCCGATGGCATCGGCGTTATCGCCCTTAAAGCGAGAAGCCAAGCTGCCCGATTCACCGGACACTGGCAGGCCATTTCTAATATCGGTTATTGGGGTATCGCCCTTGTTTACGATTGCCGCAAGTTTAGCGAGTGCCATAGGACTAACCGCGTTGTAGTCGCTCAAGCCAGATCCGTCTTTAATAGTTGCGCCACTTAGGTCTAAACCAATTTGCGATAGCGCTTTTTTGAATGCCGAATCGATTGAGCTAAACGATCCAGGCATTCCGCTGTCGAGTGCAACCAAACGAGCCAACGCTTCGGCCTCAGTGTTATCTGAAACTTGAAGCATGTGAGTGATCCACTTGCTAATTGGCTGACTGCTCACGCTCGCAATTTGAACGGCGCCGCTCGGCATGGTTCCAGTTACGACAGTTGCAGTCGCTGCTGATTCGCCAAGTGCCGCCTTGAAATATTTTCCGGCATTGGCAACCGAACTAGAAGTGCGCTTCGAAGTTTCTGCTGCAGGGTTTGCGCGGTCACCATCTACTTGAAGCGCGGTTACCTCAGACATGAAGCCATTGGTCATCTCAGATTTTTCCCAGGATGCATCCCAAGTCGGACCAGTGAATAGTCCGGCATCGAGAATTATTTTGGTAATCGGAGTAGCCGCTAATTTTTTGTTTACGTTTAGTGCAAGAGTTGAAAGTTTTGGAGCGTCTCGATAAACCGATTGCTTGCTTACATCCGTGCGTGACAAAGTCGGGTCGCCGCCGCCTACCAAAATAATCGTGCCCGGGTCGGTGGAGTCTTGGTAAACGCGAGTCTCGACTCGATAATTTGGCCCAAGGGTAAGCAGCGCGGCCGAAGCGGTAATCAGCTTCATTGCCGAAGCGGTTGCAGATGCCTTATTTGCATTTCGGTCGTAAAGAGTTTCGCCGGTTGCAGGGTTTAAAACCACCGCAGAGAACGTTGCCAACCGTGCGTCTGCTGCCTGATCGGCTACCGAACAGGTGCGCGCGGTGGTCGACGAAGGAGACGGCGAAGAACTTGAGTCGCCTGTCGAGGTTGGAGCGGCAGTCGGGGCTCCGCCACCGAATCCGCCAAAGCTGAATCCGCCAATTAAAAGTGCGAGT
>JBJTNR010000025.1:0-10055 GCA_046074145.1 Rhodoluna sp. | reverse complement strand
CTCAGAGAAAATGTTTGCAATTTGCGCCAAGACACCCGGCTCATCGAGAACTTCGATAGTAATTTGGAATCGAGTCAGCGCAACATCGATTGGTAGCACCGGAAGATTTGCGTGCACAGAATCGGCAAGACCCGGACCACCGGCAACATGGCGCTTGGCAGCAGAAACCAGGTCACCGAGTACTGCGGATGCGGTCTGCACTCCACCGGCTCCGGCCCCATAGAACATCAGCTGACCAGCAGCTTCTGCTTCAACATAGATTGCGTTAAATGCGCCACGAACACTGGCAAGCGGGTGGGTGCGATCGATCAAAACCGGGTGCACACGAACCGAAATACCATCTTCGCCAGAAGTTGCCTTAGTCAATCGTTCGCAAATTGCGAGCAACTTAATTACGTAACCGTCTCGTTGGGCAGCTTTAATTTGCTCAGCGGTAATTTTTGTAATTCCCTCGCGGTAAACCTTTTCGAGCGGAACTTCGGTGTGGAATGCGAGGCTGGCCAAGATGGCTGCCTTCTGCGACGCGTCGAATCCTTCGACATCCAGCGATGGGTCAGCCTCGAGGTATCCGAGTTTGGTCGCTTCTTCCATTGACGCTTCGAGGCTCAGCCCTTCGGTGTCCATACGATCAAGAATGTAGTTGGTAGAACCGTTAACGATTCCCATAACGCGAGTGATCTTGTCGCCAGCTAAGGATTGACGAAGCGGACGAATGATTGGAATCGCTCCGGCAACTGCAGCCTCGTAATAAAGTTGTGCGCCGACCTGCTCGGCAGTGTCAAACAATTCAGTTCCGTGCGTGGCGAGCAAAGCTTTATTCGCGGTTATTACATCTGAGCCGGAATTTAGAGCTTTAAGAATGTAACTTCGTGCCGGTTCGATTCCGCCCATGACTTCGACAACAATGTCGGCGCTCAAAATTAAATCTTCGGCGTTGGTGGTGAGAAGATTTGCCGGTACACCCTCGCGTTTGATTTTGGTGTCACGAACAGCGACTCCAATGAGCTCAAGCTCGGCACCGACTCGAGCAGCGAGTTCGGCTTTGTTTTCCATCATTAGGCGAGCCACCTGTGAGCCGACCGAGCCGGCGCCAAGTAGTGCAATACGTAGTGGACGATACTCGTTCACAATTAACTCTTCTCGTTCTTAGCCGCCGGTGACTTTCCGACAACTTCTTGGTACTTCAAATCTCTGGCGAATAAATCCGCTTCGGTCTCGGCGCGAACAATCACGCGTGCTTCACCCGAGCGAACCGCTACGACTGCCGGACGAGTCAGATAGTTGTAATTGTTCGACAGCGAAAAGCAATAAGCTCCGGTCGTTGCCACGGCTACCAAATCATTCGGCTGAATATCCTCAGGAAGGTAGTCGTTCCTAACAACAATATCGCCACTCTCGCAGTGCTTGCCAACAATTCTGACCAGGGCCGCATCTGCAGATGAAGTGCGAGATGCAAGCACAGCGTGATATTCGGCTTCGTATAAAGAGGTACGCAGATTGTCGCTCATACCGCCATCGACCGAGACATACTTTCGCACAGCAGGTTTTTCGCCATCGGTCACTTTGACATCTTTAGTGGTGCCCACGTTATAAAGGGTTATTCCAGCTGGGCCGGCGATATAGCGACCTGGCTCAAAGGCAAGAACCGGGATGCCGATGCCGTGTCGAGCACACTCGGTGGCAACCACTTCGGCGATGGCATCGGCATAGTGGCTGAGCGATGGTGCATTGTCGGCAGGCTTGTAGTTCACGCCAAAACCGCCACCTAAATTCATCTCCGCAATTTCGATGCCAGCATCGATAGCCTTTGCGGTTAGCTCGACCAGGCGCTTGGTCGATTCGATGAACCCATCTGCTGAAAAAATTTGCGAGCCCACGTGCTGGTGAAAACCAATAAATTTCAGATGCGAATGTGACCGAATTTTTTCAACCAAAGCCAGCGCATCGGCGATTGGGATTCCAAATTTTTGATCTTCGCGTGCAGTTGCCAAGAAATCGTGTGTGTTTCCGTGGACGCCGGTATTAATGCGCAATCGAACATTTTGAACTTTATCTTGCGCACCAGCCGCAGCAGCGATTCGCTCTATTTCAATTTCAGAATCAATAACGATTGCTCCGACTCCGGAAGTTACTGCACGACCGATTTCGCGAATCGATTTGTTGTTTCCATGCAGGCCAATGCGTGAAGCGTCAATTCCGGCAGCGAGTGCTGCGGCGAGTTCACCGCCGCTCGCAACGTCGATGTTTAATCCGAGTTCGTCGATCCAAGCCGCGATTTCGACACTGAGCAAGGCCTTGCTCGCGTAGTAAACCTTTGCGGTGGCGCCGATCTTTTCTGCCGCTGCAGAGAGAATGTTTTTTGCAGAAGTTGCACGCGCACGGAAATCATCTTCGTCGATTACATATAGAGGTGTGCCGAATCGTGTCGAAAGATCGCTTGCGGCAACGCCAGCAATTTCAAGCTCGCCGGTTGCGCGACGCGTTGTGTGGCGACTAAAGACATCGTTATTTATCGCGTTGAGGTCGCTTGGGCATTCGAGCCAAGCGGGTGCGAGTGGATTATTCATCTTTATTACATTCTCTCTGGCGCACTTACGCCGAGTAATTCGAGTCCATTTCGCAATACGATCCCGGTCGCATCATTTAGCCATAGTCGAGTGCGATGCACGCTTTCGACGGCGGCACCAGATAGAGGGGTCACGCGACATGCGTCATACCAACGGTGATAAGAGGCGGCGACTTCTTCTAGGTATCGAGCAACGCGGTGCGGTTCACGGAATTCGGCAGACTGCGCCACCACTCGAGGTAGCTCGCTGAGTTTGGCTAGGAGTTCAGATTCGGTTGCGTGATCAAGAAGTTCTGGCAAAAATTCTGAGCGGTCCACCGAGAGACTAGCCGCATTTTTGGCGACCTGAGCGGTTCGCGCATGGGCGTACTGAACATAGAAGACTGGGTTGTCGTTCGTCTTTTTCTCGAGCTGCTCGAGATCGACGTCTAATTGCGAATTAATCGATGATCGCGAAAGCGAGTAGCGTGCAGCATCGACACCAACTGCGTCTACCAGGTCTTCCATGGTGACCACGGTTCCGGCGCGTTTAGACATGCGCATTGGTTGACCATCGCGAACCAAGTTGACCATCTGACCAATCAAAATTTCAAGATTCAATCCAGGCTTGTCACCAAATGCGGCACACATTGCCATCATTCGATTCACATATCCGTGATGATCTGCACCGAGCATGTAGATGCATTGATCAAAACCGCGGTCGCGTTTGTCGAGATAATAGGCAAGGTCGCCGGCAATGTAGGCAGCCTCGCCATCGCTCTTGATAACTACGCGATCGCGATCATCGCCAAACGAAGTCGAGCGCAACCAAATTGCACCATCCTCTTCAAAAATGTGTCCGAGTGAGCGCAAACGATCGATGGCTTTTTGCACTGCACCAGATTCATAGAGCGAGTTTTCATGGAAGTAAACATCGAAGTCAACTCCGAAATCGTGAAGTGATTCACGGATTTCCTGGAACATCAATTCCACTCCTGCTTCGCGGAATGCTTCTTGAGCGTCTTCCTCGGAAAGCGAAAGAATGTCGTTTGCAGTTTCAGCCAAAACTCGATCTGCAATTTCTTGAATGTATTCGCCGCCATACCCATCCTCAGGTGCAGGAAGCCCCTTGGCGCGAGCCAACAGAGATCGAGCGAATCGATCAATCTGCGCACCGTGATCGTTGAAGTAATACTCACGAGTTACCTCGGCGCCCTGGGCTTCGAAAATTCTGGCCAGGCTATCGCCTACCGCTGCCCAACGAGTTCCGCCAAGGTGAATTGGTCCGGTCGGGTTTGCCGAAACGAACTCTAGGTTTAGTTTCACTCCGGCCATATCTTTGCTGTGGCCGTATCTGCTTGCCTCGATGATGGTCTTAGCAAGTTCGCCAGCCGCGGCGGCATTCAGAGTGATGTTAATGAAACCCGGGCCAGCAATATCGACTTTGGCCACTTCGTTCAACTTATTAAGTTCAGTTGCAACCAGTTCGGCGAAAGCACGAGGGTTGCTGGCAAATTTGCCGGCGAGCTGCATGGCAACGTTGGTAGCCCAGTCGCCGTGTTCACGGTTTTTAGGTCGTTCCACAACCACTTCTTCAGGTAATTCGGCGGCACCAAGTCGACCATCGGACTGAAGCGTCGCGATGATTCGCAAGATTGCCGCAGAAAGATCTGCAGGAGTCAAGGTCGTTCCTTAGAGAAAAAGAGGCCACTCGGGCCTCCGTTGGATGGGTTTCTAACTCAATCATACGAGTACGTGCAAAATGCGCGCTGTTAGTCTTGTTTGGCTACCTTTGCCTCTATAGCTCAGGGGATAGAGCACCGCTCTCCGGAGGCGGGTGCGCAGGTTCGATTCCTGCTAGAGGCGCGTGTTTGGAATGGACTGGTTACAACCCGAGGCGTTGATTGCGTCGTTCGGTGTATTTGCGCTAATTGGCGTGTGCGCAATTATTTTCACCGAAACGGGTTTACTAATCGGTTTCTTTTTGCCAGGCGACTCGCTGTTGTTTGTTACCGGTTTGATGATTTCCACCGGTGATGTGGTTTTTCCTGTTGCGAATCAAATGTTGCCGGTGCCGATTTGGGCAGCTTGCATATTGATTTCTCTTTCTGCCTGGTTGGGAGATCAGACTGGTTACTGGATCGGTCGCAAGGCTGGAACCTCAATTTTTAACAAACAAGACTCAAAGTTTTTTAGCCAAAATAATGTGTCTCGTACCAACGCATTCTTTGAACGCTACGGTGCCAAAGCAATCATCCTGGCTCACTTTGTACCAGTGATGCGCACCTTTGTGCCGGTGGCTGCAGGTGTTGGCCAAATGAGCTATCGACGTTTTTTGAAATACAACTTGTGGGGCGTGATCGGCTGGGGCACTGGAGTTACATTGTTGGGATTCTTTTTAGGCAAAATTCCTTTCGTTGCAGAGCACGTTGAATATTTCACCATTGGATTCATTCTGCTTTCTTCGATACCGATTGCTATCGAAATCGTAAAAGCTCGACGAGAACACAAAGCCGAAGCTCTTATTAAATAATCAGTAGTCGCAGTTATTGCTGATTTAAATAACTTGCAAGTTGACTTAGCGCCAGCGATCGGTGACTCAAAGCGTTTTTGACTTCTGGTTCAAGTTCGGCTGCCGATACTTCGAATCCTTCTGGAATAAATATCGGGTCATAACCAAAGCCATTTGTGCCGGTTTCGGTAAAAGCTACTCGACCTGGCCAAATTCCGGTGAAGCTAGCCTCGGTTGATTCGGTTACTAGGGCGATGGTGCAAATAAACGCGGCGGCGCGGTGTTGTTCTTTTACATCAGCAAGTTGCGCTAGCAATAATTGTCGATTTGCCTGATTGTCTCTTCCGCCTGCCCAACGTGCGCTGAATATTCCCGGTGCTCCACCAAGAATCTCTACGCTTATTCCGCTGTCGTCGGCAATCGCCGGTTTACCTGTGTGGGAAAAGGCAGCACGCGCTTTAATCAATGCGTTTTCTAAAAATGAGATGCCGTCTTCAACTGGTTCGGGCCCGTCGTAGCCAATTAGCTCGAGACCAGAAACCGCGTTCGCCAGAATTGCGCCAACCTCTTGCACCTTGTGTGCATTGTGAGTGGCGAGCACTAATTGCATTAGTTACTTGCCAAAGACTTTTGTTGAATTGATGCCAGTTCGGTGGTGCCCTTAAGCGCTAGGTCTAACAGCAGGTTTAATTCATTGCGATCGAAAGGAACGCCTTCTGCGGTTCCCTGAACTTCAACAAATTTTCCATCGCCGGTAACTACTACATTCATATCGGTGTGGGCGCGAACATCTTCGGTGTAAGCCAAATCAAGGTAAGGCGTTCCATCGATGATTCCTACAGAAACTGCAGCAACGCTTCCTGTTAGAGGTTGTGACTTTGCCGGAATCAACTTGTTTTCTTTAGCCCATGCAATTGAATCTGCGAGTGCAATGTAGGCACCGGTTATTGCGGCTGTTCGTGTGCCGCCATCGGCCTGCAAGACATCGCAATCGATAACGATGGTGTTTTCGCCTAACTCGCGAACATCAACAATCGCACGAAGACTTCGACCGATCAGGCGAGAAATTTCATGGGTACGGCCGCCGATTTTTCCCTTTACTGCTTCGCGATCATTTCTATCGTGAGTTGCTCGAGGCAACATTGCATATTCTGCGGTAACCCAGCCTTCGCCCTTACCCACCTTCCAGCGTGGTACACCCGCGGTAAACGAAGCGGTGCACAAAACCTTGGTCGAACCAAACGAAATAAGTGCCGAACCCTCGGCGTGCTCGCTCCAACCGCGCTCAACTTTAATTTCTCTAAGTTGATTCGCTTCTCTGCCATCGGCTCGAACGGTCATGCTGCTCCTTTTATTTCAGTAAATCTACGTGCGCCACTTCTGGGCCCAAGAATCTGCGTGCCAGTTTTTCAAATGACTTGGCATCGCCTGTGGCTAAGAATTTCAAAGATGGCGCCGATGTCGATGTACGCAATAAATTGTGCGCCACCAAAGTTCGGTATACATCCTTGGCGGTTTCTTCGGCACTAGAAACTAGCGAAACTTCGTCACCCATGACATATGAGATTGCACCTGTAAGCAACGGGTAGTGCGTGCAGCCCAAAACTAATGTGTCTACCCCAGCCGCTTTGATCGGTGCTAAATATTCTTCGGCTGCCGAAAGTAATTCGGGGCCAGAAGTAATTCCGCGTTCGACAAAGTCGACAAATTTTGGACAAGCTGCACTGGTGACGTTTATTTCCACCGCCGCTGCGAAGGCATCGTCATATGCTTTTGAGGTTACGGTTGCATTGGTTCCGATTACGCCGACTTTGTGATTTCTAGTCGCGGCCACTGCTCGTCGAACTGCCGGCTGAATAACTTCGACCACTGGAATTCCGCGGCCAACGGTATATCTTTCGCGAGCATCTCTAAGCACTGCGGCCGAAGCAGAGTTGCATGCAATCACCAAAATTTTTACGCCCTCGTCGACTAGGCGGTCCATTACCGCAAGTGCAAGCTGTCGAACTTCTGGAATCGACTTTGGTCCATAGGGAGTATTTGCGGTGTCGCCGACATAAATTATTGACTCGTTTGGCAATTGGTCAATGATTGCGCGAGCCACGGTTAATCCGCCGACTCCAGAATCGAAGATGCCAATCGGTGCGTCATTCACTCTTGAATTCTACCTTTGAGAATTTTTCGGTGGCTTAACGTCCTCGCGCTCTAATCGGTAGGTGTTGAGTCGCCTGGTTCTTCTGGCCTAAGGCCCTCGTAAATATCTTTACAGGTTGGGCAAACTGGAAACTTTTGCGGATCTCGGCCCGGAACCCAGACTTTGCCGCAGAGCGCGATCACCGGCGAACCAAGCACGGCAGACTCGACGATTTTTTCTTTACGCACATAGTGCGAATAACGTTCGTGATCCCCGGGCTCAACGTTTAAAACAGTTTCCTCGGTGAGCGTCGCGCCGGCGGTTTGGCCACCAATAAAATCGCGATCGCTCACCGAAGCTCCTAAGAAATTTGCAGCCTATTTAAGCAGGCTGGTTGCGTCTCCTAAGACTACATTCAAGGTGATTTCTTGGCCATCGCGCATCACGACAATGGTGGCGCTTGCGCCAGCAGGTTCTGAGCGAACGGCAGAAGTCAATTCACTTGCGTCGGTTATATCCATGCCGTTGAATTTCGTGACGATGTCGCCGACCTTGACGCCGCCCTTTTCAGCTGCACCACCCGCGGTGAGTTCTTTAACTTCGGCACCAATAGTAAAACTTGCCGCATCGGAATTTTTGGTTGCATCAGAAACCGCCGCTCCCAGCAAACCATGACTTGCCTTTCCGGTCTTCATGATTTCTTGTGCAATGCGTTGTGCAGCGTTCGATGGAATTGCAAATCCAACACCGATGCTTCCCGATTGAGCAGAGCCGGATGCGGTAGCGATGGCAACGTTAACGCCGATAAGTTCACCCTTGGAGTTGACCAATGCACCTCCAGAGTTTCCTGGGTTAATCGATGCATCGGTTTGAATAACTCGAATACTTACCGAATTTCCATTTCCATTGAAAAGCTGCAGTCCGCCGTTTGAGCCGGAGCCGCTTTGACTCGGAGCCGAAGATGCAACCTGAATGGTGCGATTAAGAGCTGAAACGATTCCTTCGGTCACGGTATTGGCGAGCCCAAGAGGTGCGCCAATTGCAACTACCGAATCGCCAACGTTTACCTTTGAAGAATCTGCAAATTTGATCGGAGTGAATTTGACCGGAGCCGTGACCTTGATTACCGCAAGGTCATTGATCGGATCTGTGCCGACAACGGTTGCCGGATAAATGTGGCCGTCAAAGGTTTTTACCTGAAGCGAAACTTTAGTTTCGGAGCCTTCGAGAGTTACAACGTGAGCATTGGTAAGTGCATAACCGTCTTCAGTAAGAAATTCTCCAGAACCATTTCCCCCGCCATTTGTGCCAGAAACATTTACGGTGATTACCGATGGCGAGGCAACGGTTGCTGCTCCGGTGATCCAAGTAACGCTCTCGGTGTTGTTGACTACTACCGGAGCAGGTGCTGTCCAAACGTTGTAAACCGCGATGCCGACTCCGGCACCTACACCGGCACCGACTACTGCACCGAGGGTGATCGCGGCGGTTCCCGTTAGCAGAGTGACGCGTTTGGTTAATCGATCTTTCAGTTTGACTCGAGGTTCTTCTTCTGAGTCGATGTCGTCAAAAATATAGTTTTGTTGGTAATCAGACACTTCTGGCCTTTCAGGTCTGCGATCAGCAAGGTTTGCTTCTTCGAATAAGAAGAGGATGCCAAGCCAGCCTGAATAGTTTATGAGTTCTGTCTGAATGTTTTCTGAAACTTATTGGAGCCGTTTTCGTCAAGGGCAGCCGAAGCTACTTGGCTTCAAAGTGCAGGTCGATCCCACCAGCAAAGTTTTTTGAATTGGCGTAGCCGATGGAGTGGGTTTTGGTTTCGATGAAGAACCACTTGCCACAGTCACCGTCAGCGAATCTGAAACCTTCACCTGGCCTGGTTCCGAAATCCATCGGCCGGTTCCCTTCGCTCGATATGAAACCGCGTAAATGACGGTTAGTTGCACCTGCTTGGTGCCGGCACTGTAAAAAGCGTGATCCGTATATTTACCCTCACCGCTTTCGCCGTCGCCATAACTCCAGGCGACACCAATCGGCGTAAATCGCACTTGGGCATTCAGGGTTAAGAGCGGTGCGTATTTAAAGTGCTCAACCGAACTTGAATCAAAGGTTACCGATTGACCGATTGCCAGCACTCCGTCGGTCGAGACTCCAGCTAACACCGCATTGGGTCTGAACTTAGCAAAACTCTTAACCGCCTTTTTGACTGCTTTCTTTTTCACCGTCTTTTTGATTTTGCTCGATGCCTTTTTCTTGATTACCTTCTTGACGATTGGTTTAACTGCTGGTTTTAGGTTTATTACGGTGCCTGATTTTCGAAACACCACCTTGTTTCCGAATACCAACTTGGATACAGCCGGAGCCGCAACAACTTTTTTAACGACCACGCTTCGCGCCGGTTGTACTTTCAGGGCAGAGGCGCAAACCTTGACGGTATTTTTAGTCACCTGAGAGCTGAGCTTGGTTCCCGAATAGCTAGCGCCGGCATTCTTACAAACGCCGAATGCTTGGTCGGGAACAAATGCCACCAGGCTGATCATTAAAGCCGCGGCTAGGAGCCCTTGAATTTTGAAAGGTTTGAGCATGGCCACAAGTTAGGCTGCCACTGACAATTTCGCTGAATTTATCCACAGCGACTAGAGGCTTACTCAGGACCAAATTTAGGCAAAAAGAAAACCAGCCCAAATCTGGACTGGTTTTTAAATGGTTGCGGAGGCAGGATTTGAACCTACGACCTCCGGGTTATGAGCCCGGCGAGCTACCGAACTGCTCCACCCCGCGTCGGTAGGTCAATGATAGCACGGCGACGCGAGGCAAAACTAGACCGAATTTAATTCAACTTTTAATTTAATGCAGCCAAAGCT
>JBJTNR010000024.1:0-3105 GCA_046074145.1 Rhodoluna sp. | reverse complement strand
GGCAAACCGAAACCGGTGCGATCATGATTTCGCCGCTGCCCGGAATCACAACACTGAAGCCAGGTTCGGCTCAGATTCCGCTGCCCGGAATCGAAGTGAAGATTCTTGATGACGACGGTAAAGAACTGGGCAACGGCCACGCTGGATTGCTAACCATTAGCGAACCTTGGCCATCAATGCTTCGTGGAATTTGGGGCGACCCGGATCGCTACAAAGAAACTTATTGGTCGAAATTCAAGAACATTTACTTCGCCGGTGATGGCGCAAAGTTTGACGATGAGGGCGACCTATGGTTGCTCGGTCGTGTTGACGACGTAATGAACGTTTCTGGTCACCGACTTTCAACTGCAGAAATCGAATCGGCTCTGGTTTCGCATCCGTTTGTTGCCGAAGCTGCGGTGGTCGGTGCCAAAGATGAGACCACCGGTCAGGCTGTTGTGGCGTTTGTAATTTTGCGCCAAAACCAACTAGATGCAGCAGGTTCAGATGCCGACGTAAGCAAGATTTTGCGCGATCACGTTTCGAAAGAAATTGGTCCAATCGCAAGACCGCGAACCATCATGGTGGTTGCCGAATTGCCGAAGACCCGCTCTGGAAAAATCATGCGTCGACTTCTTCGCGACGTCGCCGAAGACCGCCCGGTTGGTGACGTAACCACGCTTGCAGACACCTCGGTGATGGACATTATCTCGGGAAAGATCTCGGCAGGCGCCTCAGATTAAGTTATAGACTCAAAATAGAAGCCCCACTGCTCTCTCTCTGCAGTGGGGCTTCGTTAATGTCCGAATGATTTTTATTTAAATTCCGCAATTAATTCAAGTTCGACTGCTGAATCAAGTGGCAGCGATGGAACACCAACCGACGAACGCGAGTGGAATCCAACTTCACCAAACACTTCGCCTAAAAATTCCGAAGCGCCGTTGATCACTCCAGGAATCGCGGTGAACTCAGGAACCACCGATACGAAGCCAACGACTTTTACTATTCGCGTTACGCGATCTAAATCACCAATTTCTAATTTCAATGCGGCGAGCGCATTAAGTGCGCAAAGTCGTGCGAGATCTTTTGCTTGCTCGGCGGTCACATCGCGACCAACTTTTCCGGTTGCCGGAAGTGCGCCGTCAACAAATGGCAATTGTCCCGAAGTGAAACAAAGATTTCCGGTGACCACTGCAGGCACATATGAGGCAACTGGTTTTGCAACCGCAGGAAGCGGAAATCCAAGTTCGATCAAACGGGCTTCGATTTTTGACATTTATGCCTCTTTCACTGGGCGCTTAAAAAACGCGATTAGGCCGCCCTCTGGACCGGTGACGATTTGGACCAATTCCCAGCCCTCAGAGCCCCAATTGTTCAAAATTGCGGTTTCGCGGTGCAATAACAGGGGTGTAGTGATGTACTCCCACTTCAACATTTACAGAATCCTCCCAGATGTTGTCAGGTAACCTAGAGTTTATGTCTCGTTCCCCTAAGCCTGAGACTTTCGGTAAAGGCTTCTTTAAATTCATAGGTTTGTCAGCACTCGCTGGTGTTCTTGCGCTCGCACTGTTGGCTCCTCTGGGTTTGGTCGTCGGTTTTGCCGCCTCAGCGGGAATCACAATTTTTGAAAATCTTCCTGATTACATCAAGCCGATTAACGCATCCCAGTCTTCGACGCTTTATGCAACCGACAAGGATGGCAACCCGGTCGAGGTCGCCAAGTTCTATCACGAGAACCGCATCTCGATTGATTACAACCAGATGTCTCCGAACATTAGAAATGCCGTTGTTGCAACCGAAGACCCGCGCTTTTTCGAGCACGGCGGTGTGGACTGGCTTTCGCTGGTTCGCGCGACCCTAACCAGCGCCGCGACCCTTGGTAATGGTCCGGGTGGTTCGACTATCACCATGCAGTACGTCAAGAACTCGCTGGTTGAGGCGGCTAACTTGGCTGGCGACAAAGAGGCGATTGCGGCGGCTACTCAAGGCGGTTTTGCTGGTATCGATCGTAAGCTTCGTGAGATTCGCATGGCGATTGCCCTCGAGGGTGTTGCCACTAAGCAAGAAATTTTGGCTGGTTATCTGAACCTTTCGTTCTTCGGAAACCAAATCAATGGACTCGAAGCCGCATCGAACTACTACTTCGGCAAGAAAGCCGCCGACCTGGATATTCCAGAGGCTGCCCTGCTCGCCGGAATGCTCAAGTCGCCTAACGACTACAAGCCAGACGAAGAAGCCAACCTGGCTCGCGCCAAGAGTCGTCGTGACTATGTGATCGACAACATGCGCGACGAGGGATACATCACCGGCGCACAGGCAGACACCGCGAAGAATTCTCCGATAGTGACTCACATAACTCACACCCCAAGCGGTTGTGAAGGTGCCACCGATGCACCGTTCTTCTGTGACTTTGCAGTTTGGACTATTCGAAACAGTTCTGAATTCGGTGCCACTCCAGAGGATCGCGAAAACTTGCTACGTCGTGGTGGTCTAGAAATTTACAGCACGATGAACATCGACATTCAAAAGACTGCGACCGCGGCAACCATGAAGTGGGCGCCTTTCGATGACCCAACCCAGGTTGGTTCATCCAGCGTTTCGGTCGAGGTTGGCACCGGCCGTATTTTGCAAATTTCCGAAAATAGAATTTACGATCAGACACAAAGCACTGAGCCCGGACACACCTCGGTTAACTATGCGTCTGACAAAGAATATGGTGGCTCGTCTGGCTTCCAGACCGGTTCGACATACAAGGTGTTCACTCTTGCCCAGTGGTTGCAAAACGGATTCAAGCTTGGCGATCACGTGGATGGTCGAGTAAAAGAATGGGACGCAAGCCAGTTCTCGGCTCGCTGTGGTGGAATCGCTGGCACCTGGGCGCCAAAGAACATCGTCAAAGAGCCTGAAGACCTGAGTGTCATTCAAGCGACTGCCATGTCGGTAAACACCGCCTATGTTTCGATGGCAAGCCAGCTAGACCTTTGCGATATTCGCGACACCGCTATGCGATTTGGTGTTCACCGTGCCGACGGAACCGAATTGCAATACATTCCTTCGTCTGTGCTCGGTGTAAATGAAATTGCACCGCTCACGATGGCGGCGGCAATGGCCGGAATTGCAAACAAC
>JBJTNR010000023.1:0-4052 GCA_046074145.1 Rhodoluna sp. | reverse complement strand
GAAGTAATCGGAACCGGCAGAGTGGGAAACCTGCCTAGTGAAATAAAACTTGGAGATTTCGCACGTCTAATTGCAAAAGTGTTGCCATCTACCGCGACCGGAATTCGAGTCGCTGGTGATTATGAAAAAAGCATTTGCCGAGTTGCCGTTTGCGGCGGTGCCGGAGATTCATTTATCGATGCGGCTATAGATTCAGGTGCAGATGTATACGTAACCTCCGACCTTCGCCACCATCCGACCCAGGAGGCTCGAGAAAAAATTGGGCCTGAGGGCATGGCTCTCGTAGATGTTTCGCATTGGGCCAGCGAATGGCTCTGGCTAGAGGTTGCAGCGGAACAACTTGAAAACCTATTTCCCAATGTCCAATTCGTGGTTAGTCAGCTTCGAACAGATCCATGGGATTTCGTCGTTACACAGTGATGGGTAATAGCAACAGGTAATTATGCAAGCAACTGAAAATCATCAGCGGGATTTACTCGAACTCGGTGCAATTGATCTAGAAATCAAGCGTTCAAAAAAATCAATTACAGATTTATCCGACCCATCACGTTTGGCAGATATTCGAGCTAAACAAATGCAAAGCGCGAGCGAACTCATTGATGCCAGAAATAGCCTCGACTCGCTAGTTCTCGAATTGAAGCGTGCCGAAACGGATCTTGAACTAGTTGAGCAACGAATCCATAAAGACGAACAACGTCTAGCGCAGACCAGTTCACCCAAGGATGCGCAGGGAATTCAAAATGAACTTGCTACGCTGGGCAAACGTAAATCTGACTTAGAAGATATCGAATTGGCTGTTTTGGAACGCAAAGATGTCGCCGAAAGTAATTTCAAGACGATTCAACTTGCAAAAAACGAACTCGACAAAGAGCTAGCTGAGAAAGAAAACGAGAACGAATCGGAAATCATTCGGCTTAGGTCTGGCTTGGATTTGTTAGTCCAGAAACGCAATCAGCATGCGGCTAGGTTGCCTGTCGAGCTCGTTGAAATATACGAAAAAAAGGCTGCACGCGCCGTGGCCGTTGGGCGACTAATAGGTCGCGAGTGTGGGGCCTGTCGAATGACCATTGGTGCCACGGCTCTCGCCGACATTCAAAATTTGAAGCCTGAAGAAATTGCAACCTGCCCAGAATGCCAAGCGATACTAGTTCGATGAATGCACCAAAAGAATTAATTATTGAAGCTGACGGCGGGTCCCGTGGTAATCCTGGGCCAGCAGGAAGCGGTGCTGTTGTTATCAACGCCGCAACTGGCGAAGTACTTATCGAGATAGCTAAATTCATCGGAATAGCAACGAATAATGTTGCCGAATACCTAGCACTGAAGGCAGGGCTTGAAGCGGCGATCGGTTTGAATCCGACAGCAAAAATTACTGTGCGCATGGACTCCAAGTTGGTTATTGAACAAATGTCTGGCGGTTGGAAAATCAAACACCCGGACATGATTCAACTCGGTTCGGAAGTTCAAAAATTAGCCGCCGGGCGACAGATAACTTGGATATGGATTCCGCGCGAAGAAAATTCTCGAGCAGATGCTCTCGCAAATAAAGCAATGGACGATTCGGCAGACAGCCTAGTTGCAAAAACAGAAATTCCATTGCGGGCGCCAGTTACCGAATTTAATCAGAAAGCACCAAGTTCGGTGCGCGCTCCGGGCGGAATAACGGCACCACTGACGACTGTGGTTTTAATTCGACACGGTCGCACGCACCTCACGGAATCTAAAAAGATTTCCGGTCTGGGCGGCGAAGATCCAAAACTTTCGGAACTTGGAAAAATGGACGCAAGGTTAGCCGCTGAGGCAGTTGCTGAAATCGGTAAAAGCGGGCCGTGGTCCTATTTGAGTCCAGTGTCTGCCATTGTTGCCTCGCCGATTCAACGCACCGTGGACACGGCAAACATTTTGGCTAACCAAATTGGAGTTTCGGTGTCAATCAATAACGATATTGCTGAAATTTCATTTGGTGATTGGGACGGTCACACCAACGAAGAAGTCAAAGAACTCTGGCCAAACGAATTCACTGCTTGGCAAGGATCCTGGGATGCATCTCCGCCAAACGGAGAATCACTTAAGGCATTTGACGAGCGAGTGATGCGTGGACTTCGGAAAATAGTGAACGACAACGCGGGTAAAACCGTTGCAATAGTGAGTCACGTCATGCCGATTCGTGGAATTATTCGAGCGAGCCTGCAAGCCGGGAATTCTGGCTATTGGGCACCGCAGATTTCACCGTGCTCGATATCAATAATTCGTTTTTGGGGCGATCAAGCCGCTGAAACCATCACCATCAATAGCACCTCGCACCTCTGATATTTATCTTTTGGAAGCTCCCTCATTCAAGTAATCTGGATGCTGGATGGGTCGGCAAGGCAATCGCGATGGAAACATCGAGGAACGTCCGGGCTCCCAAGAGCACGACGGTGGTTAATGGCCACCCGGGGCAACCCGCGAGAAAGTGCAACAGAAAGTAAACCGCCGAGCAATCGGTAAGGGTGAAACGGTGGTGTAAGAGACCACCAGCGATTCGTGTGAACGATTCGGCTAGGTAAACCTCGTTTGGAGCAAGGTCAGACAGAGAACGCTTGAGCTGCTCGCTCATGTTCTCGGGTAGACCGCTTGAGGGTGTCGGCAACGGCATCCCTAGATAGATGATTGCCACCTGGCAACAGGCACAGAACCCGGCGTATCAGCCGGCCCATCCACTACTTAGATTCTTTATCCCTGCGGTTTTTATGAGCTAAGGCTGCGGCACCTAGAATTCCCGCGTTATTTCTTTTTTGTGCCGGCACAATTTTGGTTTTCAATTTGAGGTTCGGCAAGAAATTCTCATGCTCTTTGGAAACGCCACCACCGACAATGATCAAATCTGGGCTGAAAAGTCTTTCAACGGTCGAAAAGTATTTTTGCAGCCTGCCTGACCATTCATCCCAATCAAGTTCTTCGCGTTCTTTGGCGGCAAATGAAGCTCTAGTTTCGTAATCAACGCCTTCGATTTCAAGGTGACCTAGCTCCGCATTTGGCACAAGCTTGCCATCAATGAATAACGCAGTACCTATTCCAGTCCCGAGTGTTGACATGAATACCAAGCCGGCGAAGTTTTTTCCGGCACCAAACTTAATTTCTGCAACCCCGGCGGCGTCGGCGTCATTGATTACATGCACAGATCTCCCCAAAGCTTTGGTGAAGAGTGCATCGGCATCGAGTCCAATCCAATCCTTAGAAACATTTGCCGCGGATTTTGTTACTCCGTGTTGAACCACAGCAGGAAAACAAATTCCTACTTCATAGGAATCCTTCACGTCGGGCAACTGGGCAATGATTTGGGCAACCGTTGACGCGATGTCTTTTGGCGACCCCCCTGGCGGCGTCTCCACGCGAATTCGATCACCGACTAATTCGCCGGACTTTAGATTTACCACAGCGCCTTTAATTCCGGTACCGCCGATGTCAATTCCGATAGCTTTTTTACCCATTTGATTATTTTCCTACGGGAGGGTCAGAATTTCAGGGCCATTTTCTGTGATGGCAATGGTGTGTTCGAATTGCGCGCTGATACTTTTATCCTTCGTTAAAACGGTCCAGTTGTCTGACCACATATCCCATTCGTAGGTGCCGAGTGTAAGCATCGGCTCAATGGTGAAAACCATTCCAACTTTGATCTCATCGTCATAGAATGGCGCGGAATCGTAGTGGGGGATTATCAATCCCGAGTGAAAAGTTTCACCAATGCCGTGACCTGTGAAATCGCGCACCACTCCGTAACCAAATCTTTTTGCATAAGCCTCAATTGCTCGGCCGATTATATTCACTTCACGACCTGGCAGCGCAGCTTGAATTCCTCTAGCCAGTGCTTCACGTGTTCGCTCGACGAGGTCAACAATCTCTTGTTTCGCCTCACCGACAATAAAAGTTTGGTTACTGTCGCCGTGGAAACCATCTTTGAAAGCGGTGATGTCGATATTTACGATATCTCCGCTTTCAAAGATGGTTTCCACGGCGACAGTAACCAAACTTTTATTGTCGGTGAGGCGAAACAAGAGATTGTTGACCTC
>JBJTNR010000022.1:0-8205 GCA_046074145.1 Rhodoluna sp. | reverse complement strand
GCTGCGCCGCAAGTCGATTGGCTAAAAGAGTCTGAGAGTTTTGTAACTTCGCTTGGTTTGACTTGGAACCCGCTAACCACGCAGATCGAGTCGCACGACTGGCAAGCCGAGTTGTATTCCGCGATTGCGCTATTTAACCGCATTCTGCATAACTTCTGCACCGATGTTTGGACCTACATCTCGATGGGTTACTTCAAACAGATTCCCGTTGCCGGTGCTACAGGTTCGTCGACCATGCCGCACAAAATTAATCCGATTCGTTTTGAGAACGCGGAGTCGAACCTTGAGCTTTCAAACGCAATTCTCGATTCACTTTCGGCAACTTTGGTTACCTCGCGTCTGCAGCGTGACCTGACCGACTCGTCGGCGCAGCGAAACATTGGTTTGGGAATCGGTCACTCGCTACTGGCAATCGACAACGTGACACGTGGATTGAGTGAAATCGATTTGTCGCGTGCCGTGTTAGACGTTGACCTAAGTGACAACTGGGAAATTCTCGGCGAGGCTATTCAAACTGTCATTCGTGCCGAAGTAGCAGCGGGCCGATCAAAGATTCAAGACCCTTACAAACTGCTAAAGGATTTGACTCGCGGAAAGCGATTAACATCAGATGACCTGATGGCATTTATCAACGATCTTGAAATCGGCCAAGAAGCGAAAGATCGTTTGCTGCTGTTGCGTCCGCAGAATTACATTGGCCTGGCTGAAGAGCTGGCCAAGCGCATTCAATAAAAATTTGGTTACTTTAAGCGCGGCTTGTTTGCGTCGCCGTTGTCGTCTTTGACTGCCCAAGATAAAACCGCGATTCCGATAAATGCAACTACGAACGTTCCAACGAACCAGATAGCCGCGCGAATCGAACTACCCTCAAGCTGTGCCATTCCTCCGGTGCCGAAGAAAACCAGAACTCCAACAAAGACTGCAGCGATTAACGACAACAGTGCGTGAGATTTAAACGATCGAGGGTCCATATAAAAAGCCTAAGCGTTTTGTTTTGGGCTAAATGCCGCGATGCCCAGGTGCACGGCGAGCAGAATGCAAGCCGCGTTGAAGAAGCCAACCCACTTGACGCCGTTTCCGGGGATCATAAATTCGGCGACCGCAAAGCCAATCATGATGATTGCGGTAATTAGGTTGTCGCGAAATATGTTGCCCATTTTGCGATGGCTCAGGGCGATGCCCAAAGTCGCGAAACCATAAGCAAATAAAAAGAAAGTAGCTAGCAGCCCAAAAGCCATTAAGTCAAAAGTGTTGTCTGCACCTGCTGGTCGATCTTCAAAAAGATGCGCTTGCATCATCGGCAGTTGATTAAAGCAAGCGCTGATTATGTAAGTGAAGAAAATCAAAGCCACACCGTTTGCGATGTATGCGCGACGACGTTTTTGCAAAATTGCAGTCACCACATGTGAGGCTGCGAAACCAAAAGCAACGATTAGCAAACCATAAGTGCCGATGATTAAAACACCGATTTGTTCACGCTGCGGTTGCAAAAAGGTTATGACGATTGCCGCTAGTAATGCCGAGGCGGATTGAATTATTTGAACTGGACGCACTCAGTTATTTTTTCATATCCATGAAGCGCGAGTAGTGACCTTGGAAGGCAACAATGAAGGTTCCGGTGGGTCCGTTTCGTTGCTTAGCCAAAATTAGATCTGCCTCGTTTGCGCGAGGGTGATCTTTTTCATACTGTGCTTCACGGTGCAAAAGAATTACGACGTCGGCATCTTGTTCTAGCGAGCCAGATTCACGCAATTGCGAGATTTCTGGTTTCTTGTCTTTGGTCTGTTCTGAGTTACGGTTCAACTGCGAAATTGCAATTACCGGAATATCTAATTCTTTTGCTAAAAGTTTTAACGCACGAGAAAATTCAGAAACTTCTTGTTGACGGTTTTCGACTTTCTTGCCAGAAGTCATGAGCTGCAAATAATCGATGACAATCATTTTCAAATCGACGCGCTGCATTAGGCGACGAGCCTTGGCACGAATTTCAATCAGTGTCATGTTTGGTGAATCATCGATGAAAAGTGGTGCGTCATTAATTTGAGAACGAACTGCTGCAAGGCGCGACCAGTCGTTATCGCCGATTGCACCTTTGCGCAAATTCTGTAACGGAATTTGTGATTCGGCAGAAAGCATGCGCATTGCAATTTCGGCGCGACCCATTTCGAGCGAGAAGAAAACTGTTGCGCGCTTGTGTTTGATCGCGGCGTTACGCGCGAAGTCGAGTGCGAGAGTTGATTTACCAACTGCCGGACGTGCGGCAAGAATAATAAATTGACCGCCGTGCAAACCGTGAGTTGCTTCGTCGAGTTCTGCGAAACCGGTTGGCACACCAGTCATTTCGCCGCCGCGTTTTTGCGCTTGTTCGATTTGTTCGATGGCGGCTTCGATCGAATTATTTAAATCGACGATGTCTTCTCGTGCGCTGCCACGAGTAACTGCAAACACATCTGATTGCGCTTGGTTAACAAGTTCTTCGACTTCGCCTTCGTTGGCATATCCGAGTTGCGCAATTTTTGTTCCAACTTCAACCAAACGACGAAGCGTCGCTTTGTTCGCAACGATCTCGCCATACCAAGCTGCGTTAGCCGCAGTTGGAACGATCGAAGTTAATGTGTGTAAGTAATCAGCACCGCCAGCCTTGACCAGGTTTCCCTGCTTGGTTAATTCTTCGGTGACGGTGATGACATCTGTTGGTTCGCCTTTTGCAAAAAGAGCGAGAATCGCATTGTAAATGGTTTCGTGCTTGGGTGCATAAAAGTCTTCGCCGCGAACTAATTCTTGAACCTCTGCCACTGCCTCTGTCGATAGCAACATGCCGCCGAGCGCGCTTTGTTCTGCCAACAAATCGTTGGGCAGCATGCGCTCGTTTCCCCGGCTTGGATCTACCGGAGGTACAGCGAGAAGAGTCATAATTTTGGCCTTACTGAAAGCGGTTCCTGTATAGCATCCACTACCGACGGGTTCCTTGAAATCAAGCCTGTGGGAAGCTATGTGGATAACTGGCTTGACACGCCGTTGAGCATGTGAATAACCTGTGGACAAACCTGTGGGGTAAAAGTTTTTTTGGGGCTACAGGCCAATTACTTACTGTGTTTTTGGTTGTGAATAAGGTTTATTTTAAAACTCTAAACCAGTGGATTAGTGTTGTGGATAACCACACGCCAAAGTCCGGTCAGGAGGGTTTATCCACAGACACGCCGCAGTTATCCACAGGTCAAACTCGCGGTCCAGCAAAGCAAAAAGGCCGTCCAAAACGGACGGCCTTTTCAGAGTTTTTGAATTACTTCTTGCCAACAACCTGAAGGGTGATGGTGGCAATTGTGTCTGCGTTTAGACGAACGGTAGCAAGAGCCTCACCGGTCGAACGAACCGGAGCCACGAAAGCAATCTTGCGCTTGTCGACTTCGCCAAGACCGGCGGCTGCAACACCTGCTGCGACATCCGAATTCTTTACTGCACCAAATAGGCGACCGCCAACGCCGGCCTTGATGACCAGGCGGATTGGCTTCTCTTCAAGCTTTGCCTTTAGCGACTTTGCTTCTTCGACAGTTGCAAGTGCACGAGCGTCGCGAGCAGCCTTGATCGATTCGACCTGCTTTTCGCCACCCTTGCTCCATAGCACTGCGAAGCCGCGAGGAAGCAAATAGTTACGTGCGTAACCGTTTTTTACTTCGACAACGTCGCCGGCTGAACCGAGGCCAGAAACCTCGTTAGTCAGAATTAGCTTTGACATTTATTTCTCCTTAACGGCCAGCGCCTGCGTATGGCATAAGTGCCATTTCGCGAGCGTTCTTAACGGCACGGGCAATTAGGCGCTGTTCCTGAACAGAAACACCGGTGATGCGACGAGCACGAATCTTGCCGCGGTCAGAAACGAACTTGCGAAGAGTCGCGATGTCTTTGTAGTCGATAACGCCCACCTTGATCGCCTTTGCAGGTACGTCTTTGCTGTACTTTGATGATCGCTTTGGTGCAGCCTTTTTTGCTGCGTTACGCGGATCGCTCTTTGATAAAGCCATGATTGATCTCCTTGAAAAGTCTTAAGTGTTTAGAACGGGGTGTCGTCGCCAGCTGGCGCGTTGCCTGGGTTTGCCCATGCATCGTCTGCAGGCTTTGCAGATTTCGCTGGTGCGTCGCCCCATGGATCGCCTGCTACCACAGCGTTTGAACCAGCAGCGCCGGCTTCGCGTGCACGACGAGTGACCGATGCAGTTGCGTAACGCAATGATGGTCCGATCTCATCGATGTCTAGTTCTAGCGAAGCGCGTGCTTCACCTGACTGTGACTGATATGCAGACGGTGCCTTTAGGCGACCGGTGACTACAACTCGAGAACCCTTGGTTAGTGACTGAGCAACATTCTCAGCAACTTCACGCCAAGCGGTGCAACGAACCCAAACGGTTTCGCCGTCTTCCCAAGTGTTGGAATTGCGATTGAAAGTGCGAGGTGTTGAACCAACACGAACACTCACAACTGCAATGCCACCCTGTGTGTAGCGCAGTTCTGGATCGTCAGCAAGGTTGCCGACAATCGTGACGTTAACTTCCCCGGCCATGATTTATTACTCGGCCTTTGCAGCGGCAGGCTTGCGCGCTGAAGTTTTACGGACAGGTGCGTCTTCTGATGCAGAAATTTCAGGAACAGCAACTGGGTTGATGTTGAAAACTGCTTCTTCGGCGCGAAGAACTTTGGTGCGCATTACTGCTTCCGAAAGTCTTAGCTGACGGTCAAGCTCGACAACCGCTTCAGACGAACAAGTCATGTTGACTACGGCGTAAATGCCTTCGTTCTTCTTTGCGATTTCGTATGCCAGACGGCGACGGCCCCAGATATTTACGTTGTCTACAGTGCCTTTTGCATTGCGGATTACGTTTAGGAATTTATCTAGGGATGGGGCTACGGTGCGCTCTTCGATAGTTGGGTCGAGGATCACCATGAGCTCGTACTTATGCATAACTAACCCACCTCCTTTGGACTAGAACGGCCATGGGACTTCCATGACAGGAGGGTAAATTGCATATGTTGCGGATGAAATCCGGGCAACCTGGCAAGTCTAGCGGCTGGCCCACCAAGCTAGCAAGCGCTTTTCGGCGGCCTCTGGCCCAATCGGACCCTCTTCTAGGCGAAGCTCCATTAAGAAGGAATAGGCCTCGCCGACTTGGCGCGAAGGCTTCAAATCAAGAATTCGCATGATGTCTTCGCCGGATAGGTCTGGGCGAAGCGCATCGAGTTCTTCTTGCTCAGAGATTTCGACGATTCGACGTTCGAGGTCGTCGTAGGCGTGGGCAAGTCGATCAGCTTTGCGCTGATTTCGAGTGGTCACGTCGGCACGAGTTAGTGCGTGCAGGCGCAACAACTGGTCACCGGCGTCACGCACATACCGACGAATCGCCGAGTCGGTCCACGCCTGATCGCTGTATCCAAAAAAGCGCAGATGCAGTTCTACCAATCGCGAAACCGATTTGATGGTGTCGTTATCAAACTTGAGCGCACGCATGCGTTTAGTTGTTAACTTCGCGCCGACCACATCGTGATGATAAAAACTCACGCCACCACCCGGTTCGAGTTTGCGAGTAAGCGGTTTTCCGGTGTCGTGCATCAAAGCGGCAAATCGAAGCACGAAGTCACCCTCGAGTTCATAATCTTTTTCATAACTGATTGCCTGCTCGATCACGGTTAGCGTGTGCTCGTAGACATCTTTATGGTGATGATGTTCGTCAGTTTCGAGTTTTAGCGCTGGCAACTCGGGCAGCACAATTTCGGCTAGTCCACTGTCGACCAAAACTTCGAGACCGGCTCGCGGTTTTGCACCGAGCAATAATTTCACTAATTCAACTTGGATGCGCTCAGCCGAAACGATTTCGAGACGCGCGGTCATTGATTGAATAGCTTCAAAAGTTTTTGGTTCGATTTCAAAACCAAGTTGACTTGCGAATCGCGCGGCACGAAGCATGCGAAGTGGGTCGTCAGAAAAGCTATCTTCTGGTTTACCCGGAGTGCGAATTACTCCGTCTAATAAATCTTGAAGACCTTTGAACGGATCGATAAAAACTTTTTCTGGCAATCGAAGTGCCATCGAGTTCACTGTGAAGTCGCGACGAAAAAGATCTTGTTCTAGGTCTTTGCCGAAGGCTACTTCTGGCTTGCGCGAATCGTGTTCATATTTATCTGCGCGATAAGTTGTAATTTCAACATTTTC
Source organism: Rhodoluna sp. (assembly GCA_046074145.1). Classification (GTDB taxonomy): domain Bacteria; phylum Actinomycetota; class Actinomycetes; order Actinomycetales; family Microbacteriaceae; genus Rhodoluna. The sequence goes on along the minus strand of JBJTNR010000022.1, from coordinate 2,003 downwards.
GTCGCCGAAGCGAGCACCGATAGTTCCGAAAGCTCGGCCGATATCCCAGTGGGTGTCGGCGTGTGGCTTGATGATCGCAACAATTTCGTCTGGTGTGGCGCTCGTGGTGAAATCGAGGTCCGCAGTCTTGCGACCCAAAAAGGCATCGCGCACTGGGCCACCAACGAGTGCGATTTCGTGTCCGGCATCCGTGAAAATTTTGCCGAGTGTGACAAATAACGCACTGTCGGTAGTGCGTTCAAGATTGGTCAGCGCCTGTTTCACGTCAAGCATGTGTCAATCGTGCCACAGGCTGCTTGCATCTTCGGTGGCTTGAACACGAAGGTTTAGGGTTGGTATATGAAACCTCAAAGCGGCGCAAAGAATCGTGGGCGCCGTCTTACCCGAGTAGAAGAAACTTCAGCCGGTGGTTTTGTTTTGGCAGCCGATGGTTCGCTTCGGGTTGCACTAATTGGTCGAGAAAATCGACACGGGCGAATTGATTGGTGCGTGCCAAAGGGACACCCAGAAGGTGATGAGAATTTAGAGCAAGCCGCGATTCGTGAGCTGGCCGAAGAAACTGGACTCGAAGTCGAAATCGTCGATCGACTTGGCGAAATTAAATATGAGTTTGCCGCCGGAGAAAAATTAATTGCAAAAACCGTGCACCACTTTTTAATGCGTCAAACCGGTGGCGAGCTAACCGTTGAGAACGACCCGCAGCAAGAAGCTGTTGATGTGCAATGGTTTGAGATCGAAAACCTGCACCAAACTCTGGCACACGAAAACGAACGCAGAATTGCACGCGGTGTTCAAGAGTGGATCGAGAGAAACGCTTGAAGAAACTTTTAAGCTGGCCGCTTGCCGCAATTCTTGTAATTTCCAGTTTGTTTGCCGCTGCGCCGGCCAATGCCAGCGACGATGACTACATGGTTTCAATAGTTCCGGGTTCGACCATTAATTTGGTTTCGAGATCTTCGAACATCCCGGTTCAAATTAAAAATAACTACGACGTCGAGCTGACTCTTTATTTACACGGCAGAGCTCTGAACGAGCGAGCGACCATCGAAAAACCGGTGAAGGTTAAGCTGGCGCCGATGACCACGACGACCACAAAGCTGCCCGTTGAAGCGGTTTCAAACGGGCTGGTTGCAATTCAGGTTTGGTTGGCTAACGCATCGGACAAAAAAATCGGCGAATCGATGACCATGCTGATGAAGATTGATGCCGACGTTGAGCTCAACCTGCTGCTGACTTTTGGCGGTGTCGTGGTTGCCCTGCTGGTGCTTGGTGTTATTAGGCAATTCTCGAGAAACCGCCGCAAGCCTGCGAGTGGGGCGAGCTCGTGAGCGTCGCGCGTTCATCGATGCTGATGGCATCGGGCACAATAATTTCTCGAATTCTTGGTTTTGTGCGAACCATCTTGTTAGCCGCGGCAATCGGTGTAACCACGGATGCCGCCGACGCATTTGGAATTGCAAATCAGTTACCTAATAACGTTTACGCAATCATTGTTGGTGGTCTGTTGAATGCGGTTTTAATTCCGCAAATTATTAAAGCGAGTTCTGCAAAAGATGGCGGCAAGGGTTACGTCGATCGACTGCTGACTTTAATTTTGACGGTGTTCTTTGGTGTCACTTTGCTGGCAACCATTGCCGCACCGCTTTTGGTTTCGCTTTACACCGAGGGTTGGACCGATGAGCAATTGGCTCTCGCTACCGCGTTTGCCTACTGGTGTTTGCCGCAATTATTTTTCTATGGTCTCTACTCGCTGCTCGGTGAAGTCTTAATTCACGAAGCGCGTTTGGTCCGGCGATGTGGGCACCGGTTCTAAACAACATTGTTGCTACTGCCGGTTTGCTCTTTTATATATACGCGTTTGGTGCCGACCCAGCTGGCCTTAATGGGCTCACTGGTTGGACGAACGACAAAATTGTCGTGCTCGCCGGCACCGCGACCCTAGGTGTTGCAGCACAAGCGCTGATTCTTTTTGTTGCCTGGAATAAGGCGAAGATTAAATTCCA
>JBJTNR010000021.1:0-4104 GCA_046074145.1 Rhodoluna sp. | reverse complement strand
TGAATGGGCGATCACCGGCTTTGCGGAATTCAAACTGACCAAAATGGCCACCACCGCAGCTAATGCCAAGCCGACAATCACTATAAGTCGACGATTTACGCTCTCGCCGCCAGAAATGGCTTTGGCTATTTGCTCTCGGATGAATTGCATCTAAGCAAACTAAAACCGCCGAGGAATTCTCCCCGGCGGTCAAGTTGAATCTGTTTATAAGTTTTTACTTGGTGGCTATGTTGACAAGTTTTGGAGCGCGAATAATTACGTTGGCTACGTCCTTGTCGCCAATAGCTCGCTGAACATTCTCAGAAGCGAAAGCCTTCTCGCGAAGTTCCTGCTCAGAGATTCCAACCGAAACTTCAAACTTGTCGCGCAACTTACCGTCTACCTGAACAACCGCAGTCACAGTACTCTCTATCAAGAGTGACTCGTCTGCGGCCTGTAGCCCGGCGAGTGCCACGCCTGGCTGGTGGCCAAGCTTTGCCCACATGTCCTCTGCTGTATATGGAGCAAACAGCGAGAGTGACTTGGCTACAACTTCGGCAGCCTCACGAACAGCTGGATCACTTGGTCCAGCAGCGCCGTCAATTGCCTTGCGAAGCGCGTTTACCAGCTCCATTACCTTGGCGACACCAACATTGAACTTGAATGACTCGATGGCCGGAGCAAAGTCACGTAGGAATGAATGAGTTGCCTTACGCATCTCTGCATTTCCGGTAGTGAAATCCACGCCAACAGCAGACTTAACATCATTGGCAGTTCTCCACGCACGTGCCAAGAATTTTGCAGAACCCGAAGGAGATACATCAGCCCAGTCGATGTCATCTTCCGGAGGACCAGCAAATGCCATGGTCAAACGAATTGCATCTACACCGTGTTCGTCTAGCTGACTACTGAGTGTCACCAGATTGCCGCGCGACTTTGACATCGCCGAGCCGTTCATTTGGACCATTCCCTGATTTAGCAAACGAGTGAACGGTTCTTCAAAATCTACATAACCCAAGTCGTGCAACACCTTGGTAAAGAAGCGAGCGTAGAGCAGGTGAAGAATGGCGTGAGTCACACCACCGACGTACTGATCAACCGGTGCCCATTCACCGGCAGCATCGGTCGAAAATGCAACTTCGGTGGAATTCGGCGAAAGGAAACGTAGGAAATACCAAGACGAATCCACGAAAGTATCCATGGTGTCGGTATCACGCTTGGCAGCCTGACCGCACTTAGGGCAATTGACGTTAACCCAATCAGCAGCTCCACCAAGCGGTGAGGTGCCTTTCGGCTTTAGGTCTAGTCCCTCTGCGGATGGAAGTTGCACCGGCAACTGGTCGACGGGCACTGGAACCTCACCACATGCATCACAGTGCACGATTGGAATCGGGGTACCCCAGTAGCGCTGGCGAGAAATAAGCCAGTCGCGAAGGCGGAAGTTTTTCGCCGCCTTACCCTTACCGTCTGCGGAAAGTAGCTCAATCGCCTTTGCGATCGCGGCATCCTTGCTGAGACCATTTAGCGCCCCAGAATTTACCAGTACGCCATCTCCAACGGTAGGAGCACCAATTTCACTTGGATCACCCTCACCGGTATCGACGACCATTCGTACTGGCAGGTCAAAAGTCTTGGCGAATTCAAAGTCGCGCTGATCGTGAGCGGGCACAGCCATGATTGCACCCGTACCGTAGTCGGCAAGTACGTAATCTGCCGCCCACATTGGAATTCGCTCACCATTGATTGGATTGACCGCGTAAATGCCGAGTTCAACACCGGTCTTCTTGCGATCGGTAGCTAGACGTTCGATGTCATTCGACTTTTTAACCTGCTCTAGGTAGTCCTGAAATTTCGCACGAACATCAGGAGTCGCCATGGAAGCAAGTTCACTGGCAAGGTCACTGTCGGCCGCGACCACCATAAAAGTTGCACCAAAAAGAGTGTCAGGTCGAGTCGTGTAGACAGTGATTGGCTCACTCCGACCTTCGACCTGGAATTCAACTTCGGCTCCGGTGGAACGACCAATCCAGTTGCGCTGCATGGTCAGAACTTTCGATGGCCAGTTGCCCTCGAGCGTATCTAGGTCGTCGAGTAGTCGATCGGCGTATTCAGTTACCTTGAAGTACCACTGAGTCAAAGCCTTTTTTGTCACAACACTGTCGCAGCGTTCACATAAACCAGCGACAACCTGTTCGTTTGCCAAAACGGTCTGGCAACTTGGACACCAGTTGACATTTGAGTTCTTACGATATGCCAAGCCCTTGTTGTAAAACTCCAAGAACAACCACTGGTTCCAGCGGTAATAAATTGGGTCGCTAGTGACAATCACGCGATCCCAGTCGAAGGAACACGCGTAGCGACGCATTGATGCTCGCTGCTGGGCGATGTTGTCGTAGGTCCAACCCTTAGGGTCGAGTCCGCGCTTAATTGCGGCGTTCTCTGCTGGCAAACCGAATGAGTCCCAGCCGATTGGGTGCATTACGTTGTAGCCCTTTTGTACCCAGTAGCGAGAAATTACATCGCCAAGTGCATAGGCTTCCGCGTGACCCATGTGCAGATCACCGGATGGATAAGGGAACATGTCGAGCACATACTTCTTTGGGCGAGGATCTCCCTCGATTCCAGAATTGAACGGGCGCAACTCATCCCACACCGGTAACCAGCGATCTTGGATGGCGAAGACGTTGTACTCGTTTTCGACTTCGTTTTGTAGCTCAGACATTCTTATAAGGTTACCAATTGGTCCAAGGATCTCCGGCCTGAAGCGCAGCCAGAAGGGCTCGCGCCTTGACCTTAGTTTCCTCTAATTCCTCGGATGGAACCGAATCAATTGTGATTCCGCCCCCGACTCCGATGGTGGCTCGGTCACCATTGACCACTATGGTCCTGATCACCATCCCGAAATCCGCAGCCCCGCCGTGAGTAATGAAACCAAGCGCCCCAGAATAGGCTCCACGCTTACCGGATTCGAGTTCACTGATTAACTCGATGGCACGTAATTTCGGGGCACCGGTCATGGAGCCTCCGGGAAACGCAGCGCGTAACGCATCAACTGCCGTCATCCCGGCTTCGAGCCTGGCTGTCACGGTGCTTACCAGCTGATGCACCGTCGCATAGCTCTCGACATCGAAAAGCTTTGGCACCTTGACCGAATCAACTTTTGAAACCCGCCCAAAGTCATTTCGCATTAAATCAACAATCATTAAATTTTCAGCGCGCTCTTTTTCGTTATTGCGCAATTCTTCCGCGATGGCTTTATCAGCCTCAGAGTTGAGCAGTCGCGGCCGAGTGCCCTTGATAGGTTTCGATGACAATTCGCCTTCGGCACTAACCTTGAGAAATTGCTCAGGAGAGCAGCAGATGATTTCTTGACCGGAGATTCTCAAAAAAGCTGCATAGGGTGCCGGGTTGGAATCGCGCAAAGATAAGAAAGTTGCGAGCGAGTCGCCTACAACATCTAGAGAAATCTCATTCGTCAAACAAAGCTGATAAACATCGCCGGCCGCTATGTGCTGCTGAGATTTTGAAATCAATTCCAGATATGTGTCAGCGCCATGACGAACAGAACTGTTAGTGGCTCGAAGCGGCGAATGTTTCAACTTATACATCGCCTGCTCCCCGCCACTTACGCCAATGCGAAGCAAAGCTGCGTGATGCCAATACTCAAATGCCTCGTTACTTTCGAATTCGCCTATGAAAAAAATCTGCTGGCCATCGTGATCTAAAACTAAGGCTCGATCTATGTGCATAAACCGACTGTCACCTTCATAATCAATCAAGCCAACGTAGCCTGGTCGAAACTCAAATGGCGCTTCTATCTGGTCCTGAGGGCGTATTTGCTCAGCCAGCCAGTCAAAGTCCGCGGCAGAGATCACATTGCTGGATGCCCCCATCACGCTAAATCGTTCGGTTGAATGTGATTCGCGATCTAACCAGAAAGCGTTGGCATCACCGGCATGCAGACCGACGAACAAATCAGCCGGATGCACCCAGCCCTTGAGCGTGGAAATGAAGAGTGGCACGCCTATTAGATTAGACAACAGATAAGGAGGTGCCGAATGACTAATCAATTACTGCAATACAGCCCCGCTGGATTCTTCGAGGTGCCCCCGAGTCTGGATACCC
>JBJTNR010000020.1:0-5115 GCA_046074145.1 Rhodoluna sp. | reverse complement strand
CTCAAATTTCATGCGGGCGCCTCGACCGTAACCTAGTCTTCGCCGAGCCAAAGCATTTTGAATAGTTTCTGTCGTAACCGGAATTCCTGCAGGCAAACCTTCAATAATGCCGATTAACTCAGGCCCGTGTGATTCTCCAGCGGTTATCCAGCGCAACATGTGCCAATTCTGCCATAAGCACCTCACGACGTGCTATCCAACTTGCTATTGGGCAGTTGCCACACGCATTGCTTCAAGAACAGCTATTTCATTTGGCAGCGGTTCTTGCACGTTTGAATTCAAAAATAAGCGCAATTGAGCGATTGCTTGCCAAATGAGCATGTCTAAACCGCTTATAACTGGCTTAGTAGACGACTGCCATAACTCCGCCAATTTGCTTGGCCATGGAGAGTAACTAACGTCGAGAAGAATTCCAGATGGATGCCACAGATGGCGTTTCTTTAATTTGTCAGCAATTTCATCCATGGCGTGTGCTGGTACGGAACTAATTACCAAATCGGAACCTGCGGCGCTGGTTTCGAAAAATAAAGCTCTTTTAGCGTTGAGGCCAAGGCTTTTCGCAAATTTGATCGCCGCTCTCCTAGTTCTGCTATTGCGAGCGTAAATCCTTAAATCGGATAAAGGTGCAAGAGTAGAGACCGCAACGATTGCTGAATGTGCGGTCGCACCGGATCCAACAATGAGCGTAGATAAAATCGCGGAACTAGATTTACTCTGAATCGCCTGAACAATTCCAAAAATGTCAGTGTTGTAGCCATCCCAACCATCAACGGAATTGCGAATTAATGTGTTGGTAGAGCCAGTGATCTTGGAATATTCATCCAGTTTGGTTGCGAGTTTATTTGCTTCATTTTTGAGCGGCGCAGTAACGCTTAAGCCTCGCCAATCGTCTTCTAATTTCGATAAGAAACTTGCTAGAGAACCCTTTGTAACTTCATTTCGTGAATAGGACCAATCCAAATCAAGAACTCGATATGCAGCGGTGTGAATCGCCGGTGACTTACTGTGAGCTACCGGACTGCCGACAATTCCGTATTTATTACTCATAACCTGGGTTCGCTTTCATCCAGGCGCGCCAAAGTTCAACGGCTTTTTCGTGCTGCGAGAGAGTTTCGCTAAATACTGTTTCACCGGTTTCAAGATTGATTGTGCAGAAATACAACCATTTACCCGAAGCGGGATGTAATGCTGCGTCGATAGCAACACTGCCGGGTGCGCTAATAGGGCCGACTGGCAATCCCAAGTTCAAATATGTATTCCAACCGTTCTTATTAGCGCGATCTGCCGCGGAAGTACTTACGGTGTTTCCACCCACTCCGTAACTAACAGTGGCATCCGATTGCAATGCCATGTTGACCTTGATGCGGTTTTGGAAAACAGCAGAAACTTTATAAAAGTCGTCTTTTATTCGCGCTTCTTTTTGGATAACTGAGGCGAGTGTTAAAACGTCATGAATCTGACTAGCCGGAATTTTGAACGACGCTATTTCTTCGGTCATTCGATCCACCATGATTTGCAATATCTGCTTTGCGCTAGATCCAGGTGGAAAATTATATGTTGCGGGAAAGAGATAGCCTTCAATATTTGGCTGACTAGCAGACAATCCGAATACCGCAGGTTGATTGAACAGCGCTGAAAATTCTGATTCAGCAACGCCAGTCGATTCGCTTAGAACCTTAAAAATCACACTGGCTCTCAGGCCTTCTTTGATAGTTGTGGTTTCTATGCTTCCGGAATTCGGATCACTTAGAGCTCTAATGGCTTCGACTGAAGACATGCCCTTCTGCAAGGTGTAGACACCGGGATAAAAAGTTGGATTTTTATCGAGAATCAATTGATAAACGGTTCGAAATGTCTTAACGACCCCAGCTTCAACCAAGGCGTGCGAGATAATTTCGCCGTTGTCGCCAGCCTTCACGGTAATTTTCACGGAACCGTGTCCTGGCCCTTGAAAATCATTTCCTTGTATTTGTTCGATTGCCGCGCGAATGTTGCCTTTGTTCGCGTATGCGATACCGCCGAGTGTTGCTATGAAACCGATCACTACGAACGAAGCGATTATTCTTCTTTTTTTGAAATTAGCCATTAAATTCCTCTAACGCAGTGCCTGGTGCAAAACCGGAATTCTTCTCGGTTAACAGAGCTTGTTCCAAGATAATCGTTGCGGCAATCTGATCGATGATTTTCCGTCCGTCTTTTGCGTTTTTACCCACTTCTCGCAGAGTTTTTGAGGAGCTGTTTGTCGTCAATCGCTCATCGATTAGCCTTACCGGCACATTTGCTTGTTTGGAAATTTCTGCGGCGAACGAAAGGGCGTCCTCTGTGGATTTTGTAACATTGCCGCTCAATGCAACAGGTAAGCCAACATAGAATTCGATCGGTTCGTAGTCAGCAATTTCAACAAGCAAACTGCGTACTGAATCTTGTGTCGACGATCTTCTCTGCAGCGTCGTAAGAGGTGAGGCTAAAATGCCTTCGCTATCAGACACTGCGATGCCGATGCGAACCGTGCCCACGTCAACCGCGATCCTGCGTCCAGAACGCACTACTTAGACAACTCCGCTTCAAGGCCAGTTATAGCAGCGCTGATTTGTTTAGCATCCTGCCCACCGCCCTGTGCGATTTCATCTTTACCGCCACCACCGCCGCCGAGAATTGCGCTAGTTAAACGAACAAGATTTCCCGCTTTATGTCCTGCTTTACGAGCGGCTTCTGTAGTGGCGATCAAAACAGCTGGCTTGGCATCAACAACACCAAACAAGGCGATGACTGCTGATTTCTCGGCGACCTGATCACGTGTTTGAATCGCCAAGGTGCGTAAATCTTCGATTGAAGAAATATTCCCGAGTTCGCAAACTATTAATGAAGTGCTCCCGAGATTTTTACTTGTATTTATTAATTCCGGTATTCTTTCGGTCAATTTCGCCGTCTGGTATTCAGAGAGTTTTCGTTGGGCTGTTTTCAAATCATCAATGGTCGCCTGTAAGCGCTCTTCAAGTAATTCCTGAGGAGTCTTGAACATTTCAGAAATGCGCGCAACTAAGGCTCGTTCAATTGACAATGCCCTAAATGCTTCTATACCGACCAAGGCTTCAATTCGGCGCGTACCAGAACCTACCGAAGTTTCTGCCGTTAAGGATATAAGCCCAATCTGCGAACTGTGATCTACGTGTGTTCCGCCGCAAAGTTCCCTTGACCAAGGACCGCCAATTTCAATAACGCGTACTTTCTCATCATAAGTTTCACCGAAAAGCGCAACGGCTCCCCAGCTCTTTGCATCTGGCAAACTCATGTATTGCGAAGAAACTTTCAAATCTTTGCGGATAGCTAGGTTGCTTACTTCCTCGATTTCAGATTTAGTTTCGGCGCTTAGCGCTTGACCCCACGCGTAATCGAGTCTCAAGTAACCCGGTTTGTTATATGAACCGCTTTGTAGAGCAGTTGGACCAAGAACCTCTCGCAACGCCGCATGCACGATGTGTGTGCCGGAGTGTGCTTGTCTTGCACCAATTCGCCATTCGGAATCAACTTGCGTTGCAACTTTTTTATCGATGGTTGCTTGGCCTTTTCGAACTAGAACCTTATGACTAATCAAACCTTTGACGGGTTTTTGTACATCTAGCACCTCGAGCTCTAAACCGTCGCCGATAATGAAACCGGCATCCGAGTCTTGGCCGCCTGATTCTGCATAGAAAGAAGTTTCGGCAAGGATTACTTCGGCAATTTGTCCTTGATCGACTGATGCCACTTCTTTTCCGTCAGCGATTATTCCTAGAATTCGCGAGTCGGTTTCAAGAGTTTCGTATCCAGTGAATTTGGTTTCGCCCTTAGATCTAAATGTCGAGTAAACGGAAAGATCTGTTCCGCCTAATTTCTTTTCACGAGCATCCGCTTTTGCTCGATCGCGCTGTTCGGCCATCAGCGCCTTAAACCCATCTCGATCTACTGAAAGCCCGGCTTCCTCGGCTACTTCGAGCGTCAATTCAATTGGGAAACCATAGGTGTCGTGCAGCATGAAGGCCGCGTCTCCTGAAAGTTTTTTACTTCCTGAGGAACGCGCCTGTTTCAATGCATCGTCCAAATAAACGGATCCTGCGGTAAGAGTGCGTAGGAATGTTTCTTCCTCGCCGATTGCCGTACGCAAAATACGATCGAATTCGATTTCAAGTTCGGGGTATGCAGCCTTCATGGCATTTTTAGAAGCTGTAAATAATTCCTTGAAGGTGGTCTTTTCTACGCCAAGTAATCGCATGGCACGTACGGTTCTTCGCAAAAGGCGACGAAGAACATAGCCTCTGCCGTCGTTGGCAGGCGTAACTCCATCACCAATCAACATCAGTGCGGAACGAACGTGATCTGCGACAACTCTCAACCGAACATCATCTTCAGTGTTGCTGCCGTAGGTTTTGCCAGATAATTGCGCTGCGAGATCAAGCACCGGTCGTACCTGGTCGATTTCATATAAGTTCTCGACACCTTGCATAAGGAATGCGACACGTTCCAAGCCCATACCGGTATCAATATTTTTCTTTGGCAACTCGCCTAGAATCTCGAAATTATCTTTACCGGTACCCTGTCCACGCTCATATTGCATGAAAACCAAGTTCCAAATCTCGATGTATCGATCTTCATCGGCTTCTGGTCCGCCTTCGCGACCGTACGCTGGACCTCGATCGTAATAAATTTCCGAACATGGTCCCGCTGGCCCGGGTTGACCGGTTGACCAGTAGTTATCTTTCATGCCGCGTCGTTGAATTCGCTCCATTGGAATCTCGGCAACTTCACGCCAGATGCCAATAGATTCGTCGTCGTCCTGGAAAACCGTCACCCAAAGCAATTGTGGGTCAAGCCCCAAACGCCCTTCGGATTGTGGCCCTGTTAGAAATTCCCAGGCATAGCTAATTGCTTCTTTTTTGAAATAGTCACCGAAGGAAAAATTTCCATTCATCTGGAAAAAGGTTCCGTGCCTGGTGGTTTTACCAACTTCTTCGATGTCGAGTGTTCTTACACATTTCTGCACGCTTGTTGCACGTGAAAAAGGCGCCGGAACTAGTCCAGACATGTATGGAATAAATGGAACCATTCCGGCAACGGTGAAAAGAAGTGATGGGTCTT
>JBJTNR010000019.1:0-4312 GCA_046074145.1 Rhodoluna sp. | reverse complement strand
ATCGATGGCACCATCGTCAACACAATTTTTCCAAAAATCATCGAGTCGCTAAATCTGACATCGACTGATATTCAGTGGGTGCAAGAAAGTTACGTATTAGTTTTTGCATCATTGCTTTTGGTCTGGGGTTCACTCGCAGATCGCTTCGGTCGTCGTTTGATGCTTGTCCTAGGTATTGCAATTTTCGTAGCGGCATCAATTTGGGCTGGAGCTAGCACGGATGCACAATCGATGATTCTTGCGCGCGTGATTCAGGGCATCGGTGGAGCAATGGTGCTTCCGACCACTTTGTCATTGGTGAACACAAACTTCCAGGGCAAAGAACGCGGTATCGCATTTGCCATCTGGGGTTCCACCATCGGTGGAATGGTTGCAGTTGGTCCAGTTCTTGGCGGTTGGTTGGCAACAATTGACTGGCGTTGGGCGTTCTACGTAAACGTGCCATTCGGTGTCATCGTAATTCTCGGCTTGCTCTGGCAGGTCAATGAATCAAAGGCACAGCAGCGTCCTGGCCGTATCGACTACCTAGGTGCATTGATCTCTGTAATCATGCTTGGCTTCCTTGTCTTTAGCCTCATCGAGGGGCGCATCTACGGTTGGTGGGCTCCGACCGAAAACACATCAATCTTCGGACTCAACTGGTCGCTCGCTGAAGTTTCGATCATTCCGTTCACCCTCGCGATTTCGATTTTGGCGTTTGTTTGGTTTGTCATGCACGAACGTGCACGCGATCGCGCACACAAAAATGTTTTGCTAGACATGGGACTATTTGCAATTCCAAGCTTCCGCAACGGTTCGATTGCGGTGCTCATTATTTCGATGGGTGAATTCGGTTTGATTTTTGCTCTCCCACTTTGGTTGCAAAATGTTGAGGGTTTGAACTCACTTTCTTCAGGATTGGTTTTGCTCTGGCTTGCCGGCGGTGCGTTCATTGCATCTGGAGTTGTCGGATCACTTAGCGGAAAACTATCGGCACGTAGCTCTGTACAGATCGGTGTGCTACTCGAGGTCGTCGGTGTCGCTGGTATCGCATACTTTGCACAAGCCGGACAAGGTTGGGGACCACTTTCACCGTTCTTATTTATCTATGGTTTCGGTGTAGGTATGGCTACCGCTCAGCTGACCGGAGTCATCTTGGTTGATGTGCCGCAAAACAAGATTGGTCAAGCATCTGGATCACAGAGCACGCTTCGTCAGGTTGGTTCGGCGCTAGGTATAGCGGTGCTCGGAACAACTTTGTTCACTGCCTCACAGGCGGCAATTGAGACTCGAATAGTCACCGACCTCTCACAATTCGGAAACTCGAAGCAGTTGCCGGTTTTGGCAAAGTCGGTTGCCGACGCAGTCGTCTCCAGCTCCGGAGGTGCGATTCCTGGAATTCAAGCTCGTGCCGAAGCGCAGAAGGTGCCGACCCAGGTGGCTCAGGTGCTCGAGGGTGAGGCAATGCTTGGCTTCACCGATGGCGTAAAGACCACCGGTTGGGTCGCAGCTGGCTTCCTACTACTGGGCTTCCTGGCCACATTCAACCTCGGTTCAGGTCGCAAAACCAAGCGTAAATAGCTTTAAATCAGCAAAAGAAGGGCCTACTCGTTGAGAGTAGGCTTTCTCTTTGTGAATGATCTGATTCAGCCAAAGCGCTGGTTCCTTGGCCGCAAGTTGGCCAATGAAAATCTGGAAGGTCAACTTCTTCCGAAGTCGATTGCTCTTCCAATTTTCTCGAGCGACGCCTTGTCATCCGTGGCTTATGGCCCGCAGGAAATGCTCATGATCCTCACCCTCGGTGGTGTGGCAATGCTGTCGGCGGCTCCTGGCATCGCGGCTTTGGTTGTGCTGCTTTTGGCGATGATCATCTTCTCTTACCGCAAGGTAATCAAGGCATACCCATCTGGCGGTGGCGACTACGAAGTTGCCATGAAGAACCTCGGTAAGAAGTGGGCGTTGCTCGTAGCCAGTGCCCTTCTTCTTGACTACGTAATGACTGTTGCAGTATCGATTGCGTCCGGCACCGATAACTTAATTTCAGCTTTCCCAGCACTCGCGCCTTGGCGCGTAGAGATTGCTGTTGGATTCTTGGTTGCGCTTTGCGCCATTAATCTTCGCGGTGTTCGCGAATCCGGTTTTGCATTCGCGATTCCGACTTACCTATTTATTGCATCCATCGGCGCACTAATTTTCTCTGGATTCGCACAGTTGGCTGCCGGCGCAGATCTGACCGCCCCATCGGCAGGTTACGAAGTTTCCATCATGGATCAAGCTGCGGCAACCACACAGTCTGCAATGATCTTGCTGCTACTCCGCGCATTTGCATCGGGTTGTTCTGCACTTACCGGTGTCGAGGCAATTGCAAACGGTGTGCAGGCATTCCGCCTTCCTAAAATCAAGAACGCGCAAAAGACCATGGTGCTCATGGGATCGATTGCGATTTTCGCTTTCATCGGCATCACTACTCTCGCTTTGGTTTCTAATGTTCACTACGCGGAAAATCCTTGCGAACAGCTCAAGGGATGGACCGCCTGCGCGATGGACCCACAGCTTTCGGTGATGGCACAGTTGGGTGTAGCAGTATTCGGCAAGGGCTCCTGGTTGTTCTTCGTGCTGCAGGCTGCCACCGCCGCGGTCTTGCTACTTGCCGCGAACACTGCCTTCAACGGCTTCCCGCTTTTGACCTCTGTGCTAGCTGGCGACAAGTTTGCCCCTAAGGCCCTACTCACCCGTGGTGACCGCTTGGTTTACTCAAACGGAATGCTCTCGCTTACCTTGGCAGCCATGGTCATGATCATTGGCTTCCAGGCCTCGGTCACCGGACTTATCCAGCTCTACATCCTTGGTGTATTTACCAGCTTCACAGTTGGCCAGGTGGGCATGCTCAAGCATTGGTCACGTCTGATGCAACCAAAGAAAGACGTTTCTGCTGAAACCAACGACGCCCATCGCAAGGAGGGAATCTCCGGCTTGGTGGTCAACGGCATCGGTGCGTTGATGACTTTCTCAGTTTTGATTATCGTGACCATGACCAAGTTCACTCACGGAGCCTGGATGGTCTTCGTGATCATGCCGATTCTCTACGCCGTGATGTATTACACCCACCGTTACTACAACATGGTGGAGAGGGAAATCCGAATGGATCCTGACACCGTATTTGGTGCCAAAGGTGACTACGCGATTGTGCTGATGGACAAGTTGAACAAGCCGCAGCTCAAGGCGCTCGACTATGCACTATCTAGTCGTCACACTCACCTTGAAGCCGTACACATCGCCGTCGATCCGGTTGCTGCGCAAAAGTTTGCGAAGACCTGGAAAAAGTTCCAAAAAGAAATCGGTGTGCCTCTTCGCATCATCGAATCGCCTTATCGCGAGTTCTCAGCGCCGCTTATTGAATATCTTCAGGCTCACCGAGCAGAAAACGGAAGCGAACGTATTTCTATTTACATGCCGAAGCTAGTGGTTGGTCACTGGTGGGAACACATTTTCCACAACCACCGCGCTTCTCGAATTCGCAAGCAACTCATGTATGTTCGCGGTGTGATGGTTACTCTCGTGCCTTGGCGCTTGGAATCTGCGGAGTACAAGGATCTTTTTGCTCGTCGTCCACTTCCGGGTGACTCTCGACGCGGTGACTCACTTCGTCCGGCTCCTCGAAAGCAGCGCGGTCTCACCAATAAAGTTTCAAGAGTTCGCGCCAAGCGCATAGACGAAGACTAAATGAAACTTACCGGCAAAGTTATCGCGCTGACTTTTGTCGGCGGGGCAATTGGAACTTTCGGTCGTTATGCATTGAGCACTATTCCTGATTTCTTCTTTGTGAATTTCTGGGCAGCCAACTTGCTCGGTGCAATCCTCATTGCGATATTCAATAACATCTCCTGGTTCGCCAAGGATGATCGTCGAGCCTTCTTCACCGTCGGCATCACTGGCGGTTTCACGACCATGAGCGGGCTTAGTGCACTTGTGCTTTACAGCTGGCAAACAGTCCTGGTTCAGGCAGTTCTTGGAGTCGCGATTTATCTACTGCTGACCATTGCGATTAAGCGGGTGCAGCGTGATTGATCCATTCTGGGGTCTAGTCATTGCCCTCGCCGGAGGTGCTGGGGCAATATGCCGACTTTGGCTGGGCCAATACAAAGGCAAATTGCCTTGGGGCACTTTGATTGCCAACCTCGTGGCCGGCCTGGTGCTTGGTGTCGCGATGGGGCTGCAGAACAGCGGTTTGGCTTCAAATTTCGCAACTGCCGTGCTGTTCGTGGGCTTCGCCGGTGGGCTCTCGACCTTTAGCGGGGTTGCCGCCGAAACTGGCGAACTCATCAGGCAAAGG
>JBJTNR010000018.1:0-10461 GCA_046074145.1 Rhodoluna sp. | reverse complement strand
GCTTCCAGCTATTGAAATTGCGCTAAGTAGGCATGCGCAATTGATTTCTTTAGAAGCTGAAATTAGTGATTTGAATGAACGATTCGAAACTAGGAAGCTGGTTGATCGAGCAAAAGGTTTGCTAAACGAGAAGATGAATCTTTCTGAGCCCGATGCATTTAGATGGATTCAAAAAGCCTCAATGGACAGGCGCTTAACCATGCAAGAAGTTGCGCAGACCGTTATCGAACAATTGAGTGCCAGTACTAAGCCTTAGGTTTAATAAAGTTAGTGATTCTTACGGTTGAAAGCCTGCGACCTTCGTCATCCGTAATCGTTATTTCATGAACGGTAAGCGTTTTCCCTAGATTTATAGCCGAACAAGTACCCGTTACATGGCCATCCGAAATAGATCGGCTGTGCGAAGCATTAACTTCAATTCCAACTGCAACTTTGTCGGGATAAGCCCAAACATTGGCAGCGATACTTCCTAAGGTTTCGGCAAGAACAACGTGAGCTCCACCGTGCAGTACGCCTAGCGGTTGAGTGTTTCCTTGTACCGGCATTTTCGCGACGGCCTTTTCTGCGCTCAGCTCCAATAGCTCAATGCCCATTTTCTCGGCTAAAGCACCCAGACCACGCGTTTCAAGTAGCGCCTTTGCCGATGCGCTAAGAATTGGTTTTGACAACGAGTCTCCTAAAAGTTCAAGAGGTTGGCCGTTAGGCTTTGACTATGACTGCTAGTCCAAAGCCTACATTGCTGTTGATTGACGGGCATTCGTTAGCATTTAGGGCTTTTTACGCTCTCAATCCAGACAGTTTTAAAACTCCAGACGGCCAACATACCAATGCGGTTCATGGATTTATATCTATGCTGTTGAATATTCTTTCCTCGGAAAAGCCAACACATCTGGCAGTTGCATTTGATCTTTCACGAAGTTCTTTCCGTACCGAGGAGTACCCGGAATATAAAGGTACGCGCGGCGAGACGCCACCCGAGTTCATTGGCCAGACCGAAGCTCTTCACGAGGCTCTAGCGGCGATGAACATTAAAACCATCACACGCACAAACTTTGAAGCCGATGACATTATCGCTAGTCTCGCTGACCAATCGGCTGCGCAAGGATTCGACGTGTTTGTCGTTTCGGGCGACCGAGATACATTTCAATTAATTGGCGATAACAAAACAATTCTTTATCCGGTGAAGGGCGTCTTGAACCTTGCGCGCATGGACGACGCTGCAGTATTCGAAAAATACGGAGTCCATGCCGCTCAATACCCAGATCTAGCTGCGCTCGTAGGTGAAACATCGGATAATCTTCCTGGCATTCCTGGAGTTGGCCCTAAAACCGCGGCTAAGTGGCTGCAGCAATTCGGAAATCTCGAATCAATACTTCAATCAGCGGACCAAATCGGCGGAAAAGTGGGTGAAAGCCTGCGAGAGAATCGCGAATTAGCAGTTCGAAACAGACGTCTAAACCACTTAGTTAGAGATTTGGATTTTGATTTCGAGTTGGCCGATTTGCAACTGGGTGGAGTTAATGAAGCCGAGGTTCGCCGCGTCTTTGGCAAACTCGCCTTCAGAACTTTGACCGAAAGGGTCATCCGTCTTCGTGGAGTGACTTCGGATTCCAAAGCTCATCAAACTACGGTCGAGGAAACCAAAACTTTGCAGCTCGAGAAACAAAGTGTTTTTGATGAAATAAAACTGCCAGATGAAGAAATTGTTAATGCTATTCAATTGGGCAAATGGTTAAAAACTGAGTTTCAAACTATTGGTATCGACGCCCAGTTCGTACCCACCGGCAGCAGTTTTGCAGTAACCTCGGTCGGTTTGGCTACCGAAGCTAAACGAATGCGATGGAATCCCAAGTCAAACCAAGAGTTCGCCGACATTTTAAAAACCTGGCTGGAAGACTCGGCCTGCATTAAGGCAATTTTTGATTCCAAAAGATTCATGCGCTTAATGTTTGATCTTGGCATAAGCGTTAAGGGTGTTGATTATGACCCGTTGTTATTGGGTTATTTACTCAATCCGATTCGTAAAAACTACGAGATTGACGATCTTGCCCTCGAGTATTTGGGCACCGAAGTAAAACGCGAAAACAAGGATCAGCTACTCGCTGATGATTCGATAGACATTTCGATAAATTCCTGGTTATCAATAGCCCTCGCACCAAAAATGTTTGCAGCCGTTTCAGCCGAAGATTCTCTGAAGGTATACAGCGAAATCGAATTACCCGCATCTGAATCACTGGCACGAATGGAGCACGTTGGAGTGGCAATTGCTAAACAACAGCTGCAGGATCTCTTCGACGAACTGTCTGATGCAGTCGTAAAGGTTGCTAAACAGGCTTACAAGATTATCGGTCACGAGATTAACCTTGCGTCGCCGAAGCAATTGCAAACTGTTTTATTCGATGAACTCGGCATGACTGGTACTAAACAGGTTAAGACAGGTTTTTCGACAAACGCGCAGGCTCTCACGGAACTATTTGAGCAAAACGGACATCCGTTTCTTGAAAAGTTACTTGAACATCGTGAGATAACGAAAATTAGACAGATTGTGGAAACCATTTTGAAGTCAGTCAAATCAGACGGCCGAATTCATACAACATATGTGCAAACTGGCACGTCGACCGGGCGTCTTTCTTCGGAAGACCCGAACTTGCAAAATATTCCAATTAAAAGCGCCCGAGGTAAAGCCATTCGCGAAGCCTTCACTTTTGGCAAAGGCTTCGAAACCTTACTCACTGCTGATTATTCGCAAATCGAAATGAGAATAATGGCCCATCTTTCTGGTGATGAGGGATTAATCGAAGCTTTCAAAACCGGTGAAGATCTTCACCGATTCGTTGGTGCGCGAATTTTCGGAGTGAAGCCTGATGAGGTAACTAGTGCGATGCGCTCCAAAGTGAAGGCGATGAGCTACGGGCTCGTATATGGGTTGAGTGAATACGGGTTAGCGAAGCAATTGAGAATTTCAAATGCAGAAGCAAAGCAGTTAATGGCTGATTATTTTGCCCGTTTTGGTGGTGTTCGAAAGTACTTAGCGTCGGTCGTTGACGAAGCAAAAACCCAGGGTTATACGGTCACGAGTTTCGGAAGGCGACGTCCGTTCGATGATTTGAATAGCAAAGTGTTTCAAATTCGTGAAATTGCACGTAGAGCCGCGCTGAATGCTCCTATCCAGGGAACTGCAGCGGACATTATGAAACTTGCCATGATCGCCATCGACCAGCGCATGCAATCGGAAAATTTGAAAAGTCGTATGCTTTTGCAGGTTCACGACGAGTTAGTTTTCGAAGTGGCCAAAGGGGAACTCGAGAAACTCAAGGAGATTGTTGTAGATCGCATGCAAAACGTGGTCACCCTTTCGGTGCCTTTGGAGGTGCAATTGGGCGTGGGTGCGAATTGGGACGAAGCGGGGCACTAGAGAGCGGGGTAAAGGCTCTTTGCCGTAATGCTTAGATAGCAGGTACACTTATCGGGTGCCGTTCAGGCATGAATCCCATCCACCGCCACGGTGAAACCGTCCATTGGTTTTTTCGCGGCCCGAGAATGTCCGTAAAGAGTACAAATAAATATGACCACAAACACCACAAAGCAGATTGCCATTGATGACATCGGCTCTGCAGAAGACTTTTTAGCCGCCGTAGAAGCAACGCTAAAATTCTTCAATGACGGCGACCTAATTGCAGGAACCGTTGTAAAAATCGATAGAGATGAAGTTCTCCTAGATGTTGGCTATAAAACAGAAGGAGTTATTCCTTCTCGTGAACTTTCAATTCGTCACGACGCCGACCCGTCAGACATCGTCGCAGTAGGCGACACTGTTGAGGCACTTGTTCTTCAGAAAGAAGACAAAGAGGGCCGCCTAATCCTCAGTAAGAAGCGAGCGCAGTACGAACGTGCATGGGGTGATGTCGAAAAAGTTAAAGAAGCTGATGGCACTGTCACCGGTGTTGTTATAGAAGTTGTCAAGGGCGGACTTATCGTAGACATCGGCCTTAGAGGATTCCTTCCTGCGTCACTAATCGAATTGCGTCGTGTGCGTGATTTAGGCCCATACCTTGGTCAAAAGGTAGAGGCGAAAATTCTTGAACTAGACAAGAACCGAAACAACGTAGTTCTTTCACGTCGCGCTCTTCTTGAAGAGTCACAGTCGGCAAGCCGCAGCACATTCCTTGCAGATTTGGCAAAGGGTCAGATTCGCACTGGTGTTGTTTCATCGATCGTCAACTTCGGTGCATTTATTGACCTTGGTGGCGTTGACGGTCTAGTACACGTATCGGAGCTTTCATGGAAGCACATCGAACACGCTTCAGAGGTTGTTGAAATCGGCCAGGAAGTTACCGTTGAAGTTCTTGAAGTTGACCAGGAGCGCGAGCGTGTTTCGCTATCGCTAAAGGCTACCCAAGAAGACCCTTGGCAGGTATTCGCTCGTACTCACGCGATTGGTCAGTACGCACCAGGTAAGGTAACCAAGTTGGTTCCATTCGGTGCGTTCGTTCGCGTTGCAGACGGCATCGAGGGTCTTGTTCACATCTCAGAACTATCTTCAAAGCACATCGAACTTGCCGAGCAGGTTGTTTCGGTTAATCAAGATGTTTTCGTGAAGGTCATTGACATCGATCTAGATCGCCGACGAATTTCACTTTCGCTTAAGCAAGCCAATGAAGAAGTTGATCCTGAAGGAACCGAATTCAACCCTGCCCTATACGGCATGGCGTCGGACTACGATGAAACAGGACAGTACAAGTACCCTGAAGGTTTCGACCCAGCTACCAATGAGTGGAAAGCCGGATTCGAAGAGGCACGTGCCAAATGGGAAAAGGAATATGCTGAAGCCCACACTCGTTGGGAAGAGCACAAGCGTCAAGTTAAGATCGCTAATGAAGCCGCTGCCAAGCTTCCCGATGCGCCTGCCGCTAGTGCGGATGCAGATTCAAGCGTTAGCACTTCAAGTGCCAATGTTGACGAATCAGGAACATTAGCTGCCGACGAATCTTTAGCCGCTCTACGCGACCAGCTTAAAAGCGCGGAATAAATAAGTTATTCAAAGGAGGCCAGCTCATAGTTGGCCTCCTTTTTCTTTTAGGCTAGGGCTATGTATCTCGTTGGACTCACCGGTGGAATTGCTGCAGGAAAATCAACGGTTTCCGATGTGTGGGCCAGCCTTGGTGCATACTGCATCGATGCTGACGATTTAGCTCGAGAAATCGTCGAACCAGGGCAACCGGCATTCAATCAAATCGTCGATATATTCGGCGAACAGGTAGTTTCTGGCGGGCGTCTCGATCGAGCTAAATTAGCTGAGCTAATATTCAGTGATTTAAAGAGTCGGCACGATCTCGAAGCCATAACGCATCCTGCAATTCAGGAACTCTCTAAGCGCCGAATTGCACAAGCCCCCGAAGGTGCCATCGTGGTCTATAGCATTCCCTTATTGGTCGAATCAAAATCAAAATTACCCTTCGATAAAATCGTCACGGTCGAAGCGCCGATAGAGAAGCAAGTTCAACGACTTGTGGAATTTAGAGGCCTAACTGCAGAACAAGCCAAGGCTCGCATAGCTTCGCAAGCTACTTCGGCCCAAAGAGCTCAAGCAGCAGATGTTATTTTGAACTCGAATCAAGACATTGAATTGCTGAAGTTAGATGCTAGAGATCTTTGGCAACGATTGGTTATCGAGGCAAGTCGTTAGTCATGGAGACAACCCGTTCATTTGCCCCCTTTGAAGTCGTTAGTGAATTCAAGCCGTCCGGTGATCAACCAACGGCAATTGCGGAATTGGCTGGGCACATTAACGCAGGCGTAAAAGATGTAGTACTTCTCGGTGCAACTGGTACTGGAAAATCCGCAACAACGGCTTGGCTAATAGAAGCAGTGCAGCGACCAACTTTGGTTCTTGCTCATAACAAAACTCTTGCCGCACAGCTAGTAAACGAATTTCGTCAACTTCTTCCAAACAATGCCGTTGAATATTTTGTTTCTTACTACGATTACTATCAACCCGAGGCTTACGTGCCTCAAACCGATACTTTCATTGAGAAAGATTCATCGGTAAATTCTGAGGTTGAGAGACTGCGCTACAGCGCAACAACAAGCTTGCTAAGTAGGCGAGATGTCGTTGTCGTGAGCACGGTTTCTTGCATTTACGGCTTAGGAGCGCCCGAAGAGTATTTGAGCAGCCGAATTGCTTTGCAGGTTGGTGACCGGGTTGATCGCGACGAACTGATTCGCAAGTTTGTGGCTATGCAATACAACCGAAACGACTATGAATTCACTCGAGGCAATTTTCGTGTCAAGGGTGACACGATTGAAATAATTCCCGTAAACGAAGAGTTGGCGCTTCGAATCGAATTTTTTGGCGACGAAATTGAAGGATTGTATTCGCTTCATCCGTTGACCGGCGATGTTGCTAAAAACGAGAAATCAATCTCTATTTTCCCGGCGTCCTTATATGTAGCCGGCCCCGAGCGTATGGGTCTAGCCATTGAAGCGATCGAAGAAGAACTGGTTTGGCGCCTCAAAGAACTAGAACAGCAAGGTAAATTACTTGAGGCGCAGAGATTGAAAATGCGAACGAATTTCGACCTCGAAATGATTAGGGAAATCGGTTTTTGTTCAGGAATTGAAAATTACTCTAGACACATAGACGGCAGATCGCCAGAGTCCGCACCAAGCTGCCTATTAGATTATTTTCCCGATGATTTCCTAACCGTAATTGATGAGTCGCATGCAACAGTTCCCCAAATAGGGGCAATGTTTGAAGGTGATTCGAGCCGTAAAAGAACCTTGGTCGAACATGGTTTTAGATTGCCATCCGCATTAGATAATCGCCCTCTGAAATGGACTGAGTTTCTTGAACGGGTTGGTCAAACTGTTTACCTATCGGCTACGCCTGGCAAATACGAAATGGGCTTAAACGCTCCCGTTGTTGAGCAGATAATTCGCCCAACAGGATTGATTGATCCCCGGGTTGTAATCAAACCAAGTAAAGGTCAGATTGATGACCTGCTCGAAGAAATTAGGTCACGCGAAACCAAGAATGAACGCGTGCTTGTCACCACTCTGACCAAAAAAATGGCTGAGGAATTAACTGACTTCTTGACCGAAGCCGGAGTTAAAGTGCGATATCTACATTCAGACGTTGACACTCTTAGGCGCGTTGAATTACTTCGAGAGTTGCGATCTGGAGTTTTTGATGTATTAATCGGAATCAACCTTTTGCGTGAAGGGCTCGATTTGCCAGAGGTATCTCTCGTTGCAATTCTCGATGCCGATAAAGAAGGCTTCTTGCGCTCTACAACATCACTTATTCAAACCATTGGACGAGCTGCGCGAAATATTAGCGGCGAAGTGCATATGTATGCGGATAACATGACTGATTCGATGAAGCGTGCAATCGATGAAACAAATAGACGACGAGAGAAACAGGTTGCATACAATACCGCTAACGGAATTGATCCGACGCCTCTTCGAAAAAAGATCGCCGATATCACCGATCAGATTCTTCGCGAAGATGAGGATACAGCTGCCCTAATCGATGCTGCAAAGAAATCAAATAAAAACTCTCGCAACAGTGTTCCCGTCAGGAGTCGACAGGGGATTGCTGGAATGGCTTTCGACGAAATTTTATCGATCGTGGTTGACCTTGATGCACAGATGAAAGCGGCTGCCGGCGAATTAAATTTTGAACTTGCCGCTAGATTACGTGATGAAACTGCTGAACTAAAGCATGAAATGCGACAAATGGAAAAAGCCGGACACGCTTAGAATCTTATGGTGGTCAAGCAAAAAATTTCTCCCGATGACAAGCTCATCGTCAAGGGAGCGCGCGTTCACAATCTGAAGAACCTGACCGTTGAAATACCTCGTGATTCCATGGTGGTCTTCACCGGCCTTAGCGGTTCTGGTAAATCATCGCTTGCCTTCGACACAATTTTCGCCGAGGGGCAAAGACGTTATGTCGAATCTCTGTCTGCTTACGCTCGGCAGTTTCTAGGACAGGTCGATAGGCCCGATGTTGATTTCATCGAAGGTCTTAGTCCCGCGGTTTCGATCGATCAGAAATCAACCAATCGAAATCCGAGATCTACTGTCGGCACGATTACCGAAATTCACGATTACCTTCGCCTGCTTTGGGCTCGCATAGGTGTTCCATTCTGTTCCGTTTGCGGTGAAAAAATAGTTAAACAAACGCCACAGCAAATCGTTGATCAGATTCTCGAATTTCCAGAGGGGACTCGTTTTCAGATTCTTGCCCAAATCGTCGATCAGAAAAAGGGTGAGTTTTCCGAGCTATTCCGTGATTTGAACGCACAAGGTTTCGCACGAGCCGTCGTTGATGGCGAGGTTCTGCAACTTGCGGAAGCAAAGCCGCTAAAAAAAACGTTCAAACACGATATTTCAGTTGTCATTGATCGCCTAATAGTCAAATCAGACATAATCAATCGACTAACCGACTCGGTTGAAACTGGTTTGAAACTAGCCGATGGGCGAATTGTGATTGATTTCGTTGATGAGAAATCAGAAAAGAAAAAATATCGAAGTTTTAGCGAAAACATGTCCTGCCCGAATGAGCACCCGCTTTCTCTTACAGAGATTGAGCCGAGGACATTTTCTTTTAACGCTCCATTTGGAGCGTGTCCGCAATGCAGTGGCTTAGGCACGAAACAAGCGGTTGATGCCGATCTAGTGATCGGAGACCCCGACGCCAGCATTAATGATGGGGTTATCCTGCCGTGGTCTACCCAAGGCAAAGGTTTATTTCATTATTTTTCACGCATGCTCGAGGGTTTATCGAAGGATTTAAAGTTCTCGTTGGATACGCCTTGGAAGAAGCTACCCGAAGAAGTACAACTAGCGGTGTTGCAGGGTAACAATTTCGACGTTCAAGTTAAATGGAAAAATCGATATGGTCGTGAGCTGAAATATACAACCGGCTTTGAAGGCGTATTGGCATACATCGAACGCAAGTACTTGGAATCAGAGAGCGACTTCATTCGGCAACGGTGGGCGTCTTTTCTGCGCGAGATTCCTTGCCCTTCTTGTAATGGCGCCCGCCTGAAGCCCGAAGTTTTAGCAGTTAAGGTTGACGGGAGTTCCATTGCAGATGTTGCCGCCTTGAGCCTAGGTGAAGCGGTGCAATTTTTTAAGAACCTTTCCCTCGATAAAAGGGATGCAAAAATTGCCACTCAGGTTCTTCGTGAAATTAGAGCACGTTTAGATTTCCTCATGGATGTCGGCCTCGACTACTTAAGTTTGGAGCGTTCCGCTGGTTCCCTCAGCGGCGGCGAGGCGCAGCGAATCAGGCTAGCCACCCAAATCGGTAGCGGACTTACCGGTGTGCTTTACGTGCTAGATGAACCTTCAATTGGTTTGCATCAAAGAGACAATCGCAGATTAATTGAAACTCTTATCAAACTTAGAAATTTAGGTAATACCCTCATAGTCGTCGAGCACGACGAGGACACCATCAAAGCGTCAGATTGGATAGTGGACATTGGGCCAGGTGCTGGAGTGCACGGAGGAGAGGTTGTTCACAGTGGCACCTACGCGGAACTTCTCAAGAATCAAAAATCTATAACCGGTGCCTTCCTGGCCGGCAAAGAGAAAATTTCCGTTCCCAAAAAACGTCGCCCAATCGATAAGGAGCGTCAGCTTAGAATCGTTGGAGCCCGGGAGAACAACCTAAAAAACGTTGATGTCGATGTACCGCTCGGAGTTTTTATCGCGGTTACCGGCGTAAGCGGTTCCGGCAAATCTTCGTTAGTGAACGATGTTCTTTATGAATCCCTGGCGAACACGCTCAATGGCGCCAAGACCGTTGCGGGAAAGCACACGCGAATTGAGGGGATGGCGCAACTAGACAAGGTGGTTCACGTTGACCAGAACCCAATCGGTCGCACTCCAAGATCAAACCCAGCAACATACACGGGCGTATTCGATCACATTCGTAAGCTCTTTGCCGATACGCAGGAATCAAAAGCACGTGGATATCAGCAGGGTAGATTTTCATTCAACGTTAAAGGCGGGCGTTGTGAAGCTTGTTCTGGCGACGGAACACTCAAAATTGAGATGAACTTCTTACCCGACGTCTACGTCACTTGTGAGGTTTGTCATGGACATCGATACAACCGCGAAACTCTGCAGGTTAAATACAAAGGGAAAAATATTTCCGAAGTATTAGAAATGCCCATTTCTGAAGCAGCCGAGTTCTTTTCAGCTATCTCATCGATTTCTAGGTTTTTAGAAACCCTTGTAGAAGTGGGCTTAGGCTACGTTCGTTTGGGGCAGAGCGCTACCACGCTGTCGGGCGGTGAGGCTCAACGAGTTAAATTGGCAACTGAGTTGCAGCGCCGTTCCAATGGGCGAACAATTTATGTATTAGATGAACCAACTACCGGGTTGCACTTCGAAGACACCAGGAAATTACTCTTGGTTTTGAACTCGCTTGTCGAAAAAGGAAATTCG
>JBJTNR010000017.1:0-2730 GCA_046074145.1 Rhodoluna sp. | reverse complement strand
CTCGATTCGTTGATTTAAAGCGGATTTATGCCCGATTGGTTTGGCTTTCCAAAAACCATATTCGTTATCCAAATTTCTAAATATTTAAATACTTAAAACAACACTATTAACAGCTGTGGAAAATGTGCATAACTAGCAACTTCCCAGTTATCACAATGGAACTACATCGTTGTGAGATGTATACACATATGTGGACAGAACTGTGGATAACTATCGGGTCTGTGTAATTGGAAATTTAAAACCACAGGAGTTTGCCTAATAGTTCACTGGATTTTGAAAATTATCCACAGTTATCCACAGGGTTGTGAACAATTACTTTTTGATTACAAAGAGCGGTTATTTTTCGAGAGCGACTTAACGCGGTCGATAATTTCGGTCACCTGGTTGTAAACGTAGTGACGCTCTTGCATGTTCTCTGCGATCTTGCGATTGGCATACATGACCGTGGTGTGGTCGCGGCCGCCGAATAGCTGGCCGATTTTAGGAAGTGAAAGATTGGTCTGTTCGCGGCAGATGTACATGGCAATCTGGCGAGCAAGAGCAATTGCGGCAATACGCGATGAGCCGTAGAGGTCATCCGGGGTGATTTTGTAGTAGCTGGCAACGGTGTTGATGATGTCGACAGGGGTAACCACGATGTTGTCTTCGACGGGCAGTGCGTCTTTGAGAATGCTCTGCACCAAAGGCATGTCAACCTTTTGGCGCTGAAGGCCAGCGAATGCGGTGATGCGAATCAAGGTGCCTTCGAGTTCGCGAATGTTGCTCGAAACACGAGCGGCTACGTATTCGAGAATCTCGTCTGAGATGGTTACTCGGTCGCGCTCGGCCTTTTTGCGCAAGATGGCAATGCGGGTTTCGAGTGCTGGGGCTTGAATGTCGGTCTTTAGGCCCCACTCGAAGCGTGAAAGCATGCGGTCTTCAAACCCGGTCAATAGCTTTGGCTCTAGGTCAGAGGTGATCACAACCTGCTTGTTGTGGTTGTGCAGGGTGTTGAAGGTGTGAAAGAACGCCTCTTGGGTTTGGTCTTTACCCTGCAAGAACTGAATGTCATCGATCAAGAGCAGGTCGATATCGCGGTAAACCTCTTGGAAGGCGCTCGATCGATTGCTACCAATGGCGTTGATGAAGTCGTTGGTGAACTCTTCGCTCGAAACGTAACGAACTTTGATTCGCGGATAAAGGCTCAGCGCATAGTGGCCAATTGCGTGAAGCAGGTGGGTTTTACCAAGGCCAGAGTCACCATAGATGAAAAGTGGGTTGTAGGCCTTGCCAGGTGCCTCGGCGGCGGCAAAGGCAGCTGCGTGAGCAAAACGGTTTGAGTCACCGGTTACGAAAGTGTCGAAGGTGTAGTTGGGGTTGAGTCTGGTGTCGAAAGTATTGACCGGACCGCTCTGAGCGGGAGCCGAATACACAAGAGGTGCACCAATTTGCGAAACCGGGGCAACCGGCTCTGGGTCGGTGTAGCTGGTTTGAGCCGGGGCGAAGGCTTGCTCGATCTCTGGGTTTACAACAACCGCAAAGTTTGTTGCGCCACCAAAGTCGGCATTGCCGGCCATCGCATCCAGTATTGAAGGGCGAACTCGAGTGTTTAGGATTTCGCGGGTTAGATCGTTGGGAACCTCGAGATACAGAGTGTCACCCAAAACACCCTTTGGTTCGACCAGTCGAATGTAACCAAGAATCTGCGGAGTGAGGCGGTCATCACCCTGTAATTTGGTGACCACGTTTAGCCACAAACCTGCGACTACATCGTGTTCCGCCATGACCATTCCCTTAAAGTTCTCAACAGGGTTGGTTCCCCGCTAGTTACTGATTATTGCCCAGTTTTCCACAAAGTTATCCACCGTGTGGAAAACTGTGTATAACTGTCCCCCGCGCAATTTTGATATCCGCAAAAATGCACAGAAGATGATTCAACTCCTCTCGGGGTTGAATATGCAAATTAACACGGTGTGTCATTAATCCATCGAGGTAATAATTCGTGGAATACTTTTGAAGTTTTTATCAAAATGCCCGCTTAAAACTTGACCGCTCTGGCAATTAAGGCGTAGGTTTAACAGGTTGCTCTGAATAAGGGGAACCAGGCAACACTTTTGGTCGGTTTTCCGACACGAACGTGCCCCTCAAAAACTTGCAAGTTTTTACAACGGAGAAGATCAATGTCAAAGCGTACTTTCCAGCCGAACAACCGTCGTCGTGCAAAGACCCACGGTTTCCGTCTACGTATGAAGACCCGTGCCGGTCGTGCGATTCTTTCAGCACGTCGCGCAAAGGGCCGCTCAGAGCTTTCAGCTTAAATCCGGTTCTAGAGCCGCTAGCTAACTAATCATGTTGGCCCGCGAAAACCGCCTGATCAAGGCTGACGACTTTCGTTCAACCATGAAGCAGGGTCGCAAGGTCGGCTCAGACCATCTAGTCATCTACCTAAAGCGGGATGAGGCCCAGCCTCATACCCGCTTTGGTTTTGTTGTAGCCAAAGCGGTAGGTGGCGCAGTCAAGCGAAATCTCGTAAAGCGTCGCATGCGTGAAATCATCCGTGAATTGTTGCCAGAATTGGGCAGCGGCTTTGACGGCGTGGTTCGAGCTTTGCCGGGCGCAGCCGAGATCGACTGGAATAAACTTCGAGAAGAACTTAGAACCGCGGCGACTGCTGCGGCGAACAAGGTAGCCAACGGTTGAAGCTTCTGCTGACACTCTGGCTAGCACCAAGAAACTTAGTTGTTGCCTTGG
>JBJTNR010000016.1:0-3966 GCA_046074145.1 Rhodoluna sp. | reverse complement strand
AAGATCGCCGCTTCTACGGTTGCGGCTCACGAGGCAGCCGGCGAGCCATCTTTGATTCAGCTAGATGAAACCGTCAAGTCAAAAGCCAAGGCACCGGCCGATGAGGCTCTCGAGGCGGTTCTCGAGGCGCTACCCGAGCCAAAGGTCCCGGGTCAGGGTCGACGCAAGCCAAGGCGAGCAACCAGCAAGAATTAAACGGGCTTGGATGGCAGGTTTTAAGCCAAAAAGGGTTTGACCGAGGCCAATCGGCAATGTAGACTGAACCCTTGTTGCCGTGCAAGAAAAGTTCGCCAGAGCAACACAAATACTTTCGAAATAATCGAAAACCATTACTTAGACAAAGGGTAGATCCGTGGTTTACGCAGTAGTTCGCGCAGGCGGTCGTCAAGAGAAGGTGTCAGTTGGCACCATCGTGACTCTCGACCGTGTAAAAGCCGACGCTAACGGCAAGATTGAGCTTCCAGCTCTTTTGCTCGTTGACGGCGACAAGGTCACTACCGATGCAGCATCGCTTGCAAAGGTAAAGGTAACTGCTGAGGTAATTAACAACCTACGTGGTCCAAAGATCATTATTCAGAAATACAAGAACAAGACAGGTTACAAGAAGCGTCAGGGGCACCGTTCGGAGCTCACACGTGTTCAGGTCAAAGAGATTAAGTAAAGGACTGACGCAAAATGGCATCCAAAAAAGGTGTTAGCTCAACCCGTAACGGTCGCGACTCAAATGCTCAGCGACTAGGTGTTAAGCGATACGCGGGTCAAGAAGTTAACGCCGGCGAAATTATTGTTCGTCAGCGCGGAACTCACTTTCACCCCGGTGCAAACATTGGCAAAGGCAAGGATGACACCTTGTTCGCGCTTGCTGCCGGCAAAGTAGAGTTTGGCACCAAAGGTGGCCGTCGAGTTGTAAACATCATCGAGGCCGCTTAAGGGTCAAGCAAAATTTTCAGGAGGCGAGCCGCAGGGCTCGCCTTTCCTGTTATTAACAGTTAATTAGAACGAGGAGGGAATCTTGGTTTCATTCGTTGATCAAGTGACTCTTCACGTGCGCGCCGGAAATGGCGGCGACGGCTGTGTCTCGGTTCATCGTGAAAAATTCAAACCACTTGGTGGGCCGGACGGCGGAGACGGCGGCAAGGGCGGAACCATTAGTTTGATTTCCGATTCCAACGTCACGACACTTTTAGATTTTCACTTTCATCCACATCGAGCGGCTAATAACGGCGGCGATGGCGCAGGCGATTACCGCAACGGTTTTCATGGCGAAGATATGCAGCTTGCCGTTCCAATCGGGACAGTGGTCAAAAATTCTCGCGGCAAATTAATTGCCGACCTCGCCGAACCTGGAATGCAGTTGGTAATTGCTGAAGGTGGTATCGGCGGCTTAGGAAATGCCGCGTTGGCAAGTTCAAAACGCAAAGCTCCTGGGTTCGCACTGCTTGGTGTTCCGGGGTGGCGTGGCGACATAATTCTCGAATTAAAAACAGTTGCCGATGTTGCCTTAGTTGGTTATCCAAGCGCCGGCAAATCATCTTTGATTGCTGCGTTGAGTGCTGCTCGTCCAAAGATTGCTGACTATCCGTTTACAACATTGCATCCGAATTTGGGAGTTGTGCAAGCCGGCGACTCGAGGTTCACGATTGCAGACGTGCCTGGACTCATTGAAGGCGCGAGCGAAGGAAAAGGCTTAGGTCTTCAATTCCTGCGTCACGTCGAAAGGTGTTCTGCGCTGTTACACGTTATTGACTGTGCAACGCTTGAACCAAACCGTGATCCAATCAGCGATCTCGAAAAAATCTTGAAGGAACTCGATGCCTACGAAGTTCCCGAAGGCGAAACTCCGCTGACTCAGCGCCCACAGTTGATTGCCCTTAACAAAGCAGATGTGCCAGATGCGCTTGAGCTTGCTGAATTTGTGAAACCAGATCTTGAAGCTCGGGGATATCAGGTTTTCATCATTTCGGCGGCTAGCCACTTGGGGCTCAAAGAATTGAATTTCGCTTTGGCGCGTTTGGTCGAAACGGAACGCAAGAACAAGGCTGCCGTTCCGCCAAAGCCACGCATAACTCTGATGCAGGAGCGCCGCGAAGAAGGCAAGTTTGAAATTCGAAAAGAACAAACCGGCGACGAAGTCTTCTTCAGGGTGCTCGGCGTTAAACCTGAACGCTGGGTCGCGCAAACTAATTTCGCCAACGAAGAAGCCGTTGGTTATCTTGCCGATCGTCTTGCAAAAATCGGACTCGAAGATGAATTGTTTAAAACCGGAGCGGTTGCAGGCTCGACTGTAGTAATTGGCCCTGGTCAAGGCATCGTATTCGACTGGGAGCCAACAATTAGTTCTGCTGCCGAGCTAATTGCTGGCCCGCGTGGCACCGACGCTCGTATGGAAATGCGTGAACGCCGAACTACTAAGGAACGCCGAAAGACTTATAAAGAACGCATGGATGCTAAAACAGAATTGCGCGAGGAAATGCGCAAAGAAGGCGAAGCCGGCATCTGGTCTAACCCAGAAGATTTTAAGAAAGAAGATTAAGAAGTGTTGCGACAAAGAAGTGAACTAGCCGGCGCGTCACGCGTAGTGGTAAAAGTTGGCTCTTCCTCTATCAGCGGAACCAATGTACGAAAAATTGACGCTTTGGTAGATGCACTCGCCTCGGCACATGCGCGCGGTACCGAAGTAATCCTGGTGACATCTGGTGCGATTGCTACCGCGCTACCACTTTTTAATATGACTTCACGTCCTGAAGATCTAGCCACCGTTCAGGCGATGGCATCAGTCGGGCAATCGAGATTGATAGCGCGATACCAAGAGAGCCTCGAACGATACGACATCGTTGCAGGGCAGGTACTGCTTACCTCAGGAGATTTAGAACAAACCGAAACCCGCGAAAATGCAAAGAGCACTCTCGAGCGCTTGGTCAATTTGCGAGTTCTGCCAATCGTTAATGAAAACGACACAGTTGCAACAGCGGAAATTCGATTTGGTGACAACGACAAGCTCGCTGCCTTGGTTGCGGTCATGGTGAAAGCCGACGCTCTAGTACTTCTTAGTGATGTCGATGCACTCTACGACATGCCACCTTCGAATCCTGGTGCCCAGAAAATCGAATTCGTGGCATTCGGCGATGATTTGCAAAATGTTGAAATTGGCGGCAGCAGCACTGAGGTCGGTACAGGGGGAGCAGTGACAAAAATTTCTGCGGCAAGAATTGCCACCGAAGGCTCGGTTGCGGTTTTATTAACCAGTACCGACCAGGTTAAACAAGCTCTAGAAGGTTCGATGGTCGGAACTTGGTTTGAACCAAATTTGAATCGGTAAGCAAGTAGGTAATCATGACATCAGCACAACAAATCATGCAAGCCACCAAAAATGTGGCATCGCAGTTAGCGCAGGCTTCTACCGCGACTAAAAACGAAGTACTGCGTCACATTGCTTCCCTTTTGCCAATTCGCGCTGATGAAATAATTCAGGCTAACAACGAAGACATCGCGCGAGCACAAGCCGATGGAGTTTCGGAAAGCACACAAGATCGAATTCGTTTGGATCACGCACGCATTCAGGCAATTGCCGATGCGGTTTTAGAAATCGTGGGATTACCGGACCCGATTGGTGACGTGGTGCAGGGAAAGACTCTGCCGAATTTATTAAAGCTAACTCAAATTCGAGTTCCACTTGGAGTAATCGGCGTAATCTACGAGGCTCGCCCAAATGTGACCATTGACATTGCGGCACTGGGGATCAAAAGCGGAAACGCAACAATTCTTCGTGGTGGTCGGGCCGCTCAGAGCACCAACAACGTTTTGGTGAAATTGCTGCAAGACGCGTTGCAACATTCAGGTTTGAGCGGCGAGTTAATTCAGTCTCTTGATGAATTCGGTCGCGAAGGTTCAGTAGAAATGATGCGCGCCATCGGGTTAATTGACGTGCTGATTCCGCGAGGCGGAGCCGGCCTCATCAAATCCGTT
>JBJTNR010000015.1:0-6696 GCA_046074145.1 Rhodoluna sp. | reverse complement strand
CAGTTTTTACTTTTTTTGTGGTCGGCTTAGTGGCCTGCAGCCTTTACACGCTCAAGCCACTCATCCAACGTCGAATTCAACGTAGAAAGGCCAGAATTGGTTAACACTCTCGAAGGTCTTTTTGGCAAGGCTTTAAAACTTGGCTCGATTCTGATTGCGGCAATCGCCGTTGCCGGAAGCGCAATCGGATTTTTGGTAGCCGGTATAGCCGGTCTTTGGAGCGCTTTGATCGGTGCTGGCCTCGCGCTAATTTTCGTGACCCTGACGGCTCTATCGATTTGGCTAGGCGGAAAACTACCCCTGGGCGGATTTTTCGGAGCCGTACTTGGCGGCTGGCTGGTTAAAGTAATCGGTTTCATTTTGGCAATCGGTGCTTTGCGTTCCGCAGATTTCATCAATGGTCCGGTCTTGTTTTTCACGCTGGTCGCCGCGATTATCGGCAGCCTTGCCGTCGACTCTTATCTAGTGCTCAAAGCACGGATTCCAATCATCCCCGAGTAGGCCGAACGGGCCTAGACCCGTGATTTTCACTGAAAAGAATCCTGTTAGGATTTCTGTAAGTTCACGGCTAAAACCCTGAATTTAAACCCGCTGTAAATCGCCGCAAGGCTAAATCACACTTGCCCCGAAACAGGAGTTCACGCTGTTCACTAACGCTTTGAGTCTGCTAGTTGTAGCAGCGAGCACCGAGGAGTCGGGCAGCGGCTTTCACGCTCCGTCAATCATGGAGTTCTATCCAGAGATTGTTGCTTTCGAAGGCACACCTTTCGCATTAAACCGAATCATGCTGATTCGTCTTTTGGTGCTGTCGCTTCTAGTTATCGTCTTCGCGCTCTGGTCTGCAAAATTCGCCAAGGCGAACAAGACCGGCAACCACGTGCCTGGCAAGTTCCAGTTGATGGGTGAAATCTCTTTGAACTTTGTGCGCAAATCTATTGCGCATGATCAGCTTGGCGAAAAAGACGGCGACCGGTTCTTGCCATTGCTCACGACAATTTTCTTCGTCACGCTCGGCATGAACATCACTGGAATTATCCCGGGATTAAATATTGCGGGAACTTCGGTCATTGGTTTGCCAATTGTCATGGCGGTTGCGGCTTACGTGACATTTATTTATGCCGGAATTAAGAAGCACGGCGGACACTTCTTTACCGCATCACTTTTCCCTGCCGGTGTGCCAAAGGCGTTCTACGTTTTGGTCACGCCGATCGAATTTTTGTCAACATTTATTCTTCGCCCGGTAACACTTGCTCTTCGTTTGACGATGAACATGATCGCCGGACACTTGTTGCTAGTGCTTTGTTTCTCAGCAACCCAGTTTTTCTTATTCAACGCCGAAGGCCTATTCAAACTTTTCGGCGCCGGCACTTTCCTGTTCGGTTTCGTATTCACACTCTTCGAGATGTTGGTTGCGTTCCTGCAGGCATATGTTTTTACTCTTCTAACCACGGTCTACATTCAGTTGGCCTTGGCAGATGAGCACTAAGAGTTAACGACCGTTAGCTCTAAACCACGGAAGGGAAATACAAAGTGGACGTAACTACAGTTGCAGCACTAAGCGGAAATCTGGCTGTTGTCGGCTATGGTCTAGCAGCAGTTGGTCCTGGCATCGGCGTAGGTCTTGTTGTTTCAAAGACCATCGAGTCAATCGCTCGCCAACCAGAACTAGCAGCACGACTTCAGGTCACCATGTGGCTTGGTATTGCGTTTACCGAAGCGCTTGCGCTTATCGGTCTAGCAACCCCATTCATCTTCGGCTAATAGTTCAGGAAATATAAACCATGATTTCAAGGATTCTCGCGAATGCAGCGGAGGGTAATCCAAACCCTCTAGTTCCTGCACCGTACGATCTCCTTTGGTCTTCGGTTGTCTTTGTAATCCTGCTTGCATTCTTCTGGTTCAAAGTTCTACCGAACTTTAAGAAGACGCTCGATGCACGCACCGAGGCGATCGAAGGTCGTCTCGAGGCTGCCGAAAAAGCTCAAGCCGAGGCTGCAGCAAAAACTGCAAACATCGAAGCTGAGCAGGCGGCAGCGCGCGCAGACGCATCAAAGATTCGTGAAGAAGCACGTGCCGAAGGCGCAGCAATTCTTGCGGAACTTAAAGAGCAAGCATCTGCAGAGGCATCTCGCCTAACTGCAAACGCAAAGGCACAAATTGAAGCCGAACGTCAGGCAGCGTTGATTTCACTTCGCGCAGAGGTTGGCGCAATCGCCATCGACCTCGCATCGAACGTGGTTGGCGCGAGTCTTAAAGATGACAAGATCGCTAGCTCAGTTGTCGACCAATTTTTGGCAGACCTGGCAGCAAGCGACAAGGCAGGCAAGTAGATCAAATGGCCAGCTCAACTCGTCAATCGTTAATCTCAGCGAAGAACGCGCTAAACCCGCTTCTTGCTTCGGTTGACATTAAATTCGCAGAAGAGATTTTTGCAATCGGCGCAGCCGTTGCATCTTCGTCGCAACTTCGTAGCATCCTCTCGGACCCTTCCGCCGAGGTAAAGGCAAAGTCAGGAGCGTTGAATGCTGTCTTCGGCAAAAACCTCTCGAGCGCGGCAGTCGAATTCGCAGCGAAAGTAGTTGAGCTTCGTTGGTCTACCGGCCAAGACC
Source organism: Rhodoluna sp. (assembly GCA_046074145.1). GTDB lineage: Bacteria > Actinomycetota > Actinomycetes > Actinomycetales > Microbacteriaceae > Rhodoluna. The sequence continues at coordinate 4,087 of JBJTNR010000015.1, read as the reverse complement.
TAGTTGGCGCATTCGAGCAACTTGCGGTGTACGCGGTTGCTTCGATCGCTTCTAAATCCGGAAAACTTGCCGCGGTTGAAAGCGAATTATTCGCATTCAAGCAGGCAGTCGATTCGGATCAGGATCTTCAGTTTGCACTTGGCGATCGCTTAGCAGCCGAAGACGCACAACTCGAACTAGTCGATGCTCTGGTCAAGGGCAAAGTAAGTGACGAAGCTAAGGTGCTGATTCGCCGTGCGGTTACCGGTGCACGTCGTAGACGCGTAGCTGTTGTGCTTGAACAATTCGGCAAGCAGGTTTCTGCATTTGCCGAGCGTTTGGTTGCAACCGTTACCGTGGCCAGCGAACTTAGCAATTCGCAACTCGAAACGCTCGAGAGTCTTTTGGCAAAGTCATATGGCCGCAGCCTAAAGCTAAACGTTGAGGTAGATCCAGCAATCCTCGGCGGCATCAAGGTACAGGTAGCTGGAGAAATTTTGGACGGAAGCCTCAGCTCTCGTCTTCAATCAGCAAGACTTCAACTCGCGTAGAGCGGGTTAGAACCAACCGGGTTAAACCCCAAAGCAAAGGATAAGAGATGGCAGATCTGAAAATCAGCCCGAACGAGATTCGCGACGCTCTAAAGGACTTCGTTAAGTCTTATGAGCCCGCAAAAGCTTCTCGCTCAGAGGTAGGCCACGTAATCGACGCCGGTGACGGAATCGCACACATCGAAGGATTACCAAGTGCGATGGCAAACGAACTTCTGAAGTTCGCCGACGGCACTCTTGGACTTGCACTGAACCTTGACGAACGTGAGATTGGTGCCGTTGTTCTAGGTAACTTCGAAGGAATTGTCGAAGGAATGGAAGTGCACCGCACCGGTGAAGTTCTATCTGTTCCAATCGGTGACGGATTCCTTGGTCGCGTTGTTGATCCACTCGGAAACCCAATCGATGGACTTGGCGAAATTAAAAATGAAGGTCGTCGCGCACTCGAGCTTCAGGCTCCGGGCGTTATGGCTCGTAAGTCTGTTCACGAACCACTTCAGACTGGTATTAAAGCTATCGACGCAATGATTCCGGTAGGTCGAGGTCAGCGTCAGTTGATTATTGGTGACCGCCAGACCGGTAAGACTGCAATCGCAATCGACACCATCATTAACCAAAAAGCAAACTGGGATTCCGGTGACGTAAACAAGCAGGTTCGCTGTATTTATGTTGCAATCGGTCAAAAGGGTTCAACCATCGCTGGTGTTAAAGCTGCGCTCGAACAAGCCGGCGCGCTTGAGTACACCACCATCGTTGCTTCTCCTGCGTCAGATCCTGCAGGTTTCAAGTACTTGGCTCCGTATACCGGTAGCGCAATTGGTCAGCATTGGATGTACGGCGGCAAGCACGTACTAATTATTTTTGATGACCTATCGAAGCAAGCCGAGGCTTATCGCGCGGTATCGCTATTGCTTCGACGTCCACCAGGCCGCGAGGCATACCCAGGTGACGTTTTCTACTTACACTCACGCTTGCTAGAGCGCTGTGCAAAGTTGAACGACGAACTAGGCGGCGGCTCGATGACTGGTTTGCCAATCATCGAAACCAAAGCCAACGATGTTTCTGCGTACATTCCAACCAACGTAATTTCGATTACCGATGGTCAGATCTTCTTGCAGTCAGACTTGTTCAACTCGAACCAGCGTCCTGCGATTGACGTAGGTATCTCGGTTTCGCGTGTTGGTGGTGCCGCTCAGGTTAAAGGTATTAAGGGAGTCTCCGGAACCCTGAAACTTGAACTTGCTCAGTACCGCGCACTTGAGGCATTCGCAATGTTTGCTTCTGACTTGGATGCAGCGTCTCGACAGCAGCTTGCACGTGGTGCTCGCTTGATGGAACTACTAAAGCAGCCACAGTATTCGCCATACCCAGTTGAAGAACAGACAGTTTCGATTTGGGCTGGTACGACCGGAAAGCTTGACGAAGTTCCAGTAGAGGACATCTTGCGATTCGAAAGTGAGCTACTTGAGCACTTGCGTCGCAACACCGGAATTTTGACCACTATTCGCGAAACCAGCAAGTTGGAAAGCGACACAATCGCTGCGCTTGAAGCCGAAGTCACAAAGTTCAAGAAGAGCTTTGCGACCAAGGGCGGAGCGCCATTGGCTTCGAGCGGAAAAGCCGAAGCGCTTGACGAAGAAGAAGTTAACCAGGAAAAAATCGTAAAGCAGAAGAAATAACGCTTTCGAGAATTTAGAAACAGGAGAGGAGGGCACAAATGGGAGCACAGCTTCGCGTCTATCGCCAAAAGATTAAATCGGCGCAGACCACAAAGAAGATTACGCGCGCCATGGAGCTCATCTCTGCATCGCGAATCAACAAGGCACAGCAGAGAGTTGCAGCTTCGACTCCTTACTCTCGCGCTGTTACTCGAGCCGTTTCTGCAGTTGCAACTTTCTCAAACGTTGACCACCCACTAACTACTGAACCTGAACGTATCGATCGTGCCGCCGTGGTCATCTTCACCTCAGACCGCGGTTTGGCTGGTGCTTTTTCATCTAGCGTTCTCAAAGAAGCAGAGCAACTAACCGCGTTGCTAAAAGAGCAGGGTAAAGAGGTTGTTTATTACCTAGTCGGTCGCAAATCTGTTGCCTACTTTGGTTTCCGCCGACGTTCGTTCACTCGTAGCTGGACTGGCGGCACAGACCTTCCTCAATTTGACACCGCCAAAGAAATCGCCGATGCAGTGGTTGAGGCTTTCAACACCGACTACAAAGACGGCGGCGTTGATGAAATTCACTTGGTTTCAAACCGTTTCGTTTCGATGATTTCTCAGGTTCCAGAAGTTGTACGTCTGCTTCCACTTGAAGTTGTCGAAGGCGTAGAGAAGCCAGATGCAAATGAAGTTTTCCCGCTTTACGAGTTTGAGCCAGATGTGAACAAGGTGCTCGATGCACTGCTACCGGTTTACATCGAAAGCCGCATCTTCAACGCAATGCTTCAGTCGGCAGCATCTGAACATGCAGCTCGCCAAAAGGCAATGAAGTCGGCAACCGATAATGCCGACAAGCTCATCAAAAACTACACTCGCCTTTCAAACCAGGCGCGTCAGTCAGAAATTACGCAACAGATTTCCGAAATTGTCGGTGGAGCAGACGCACTGTCGTCTACCGGCAACGAGGACTAAGAGAAAGAAAGAAAATGGCCGAGACCCAGAACAAGGCTGGTACAGGACGCATTGCACGTGTGACTGGTCCAGTTGTTGACATCGAGTTCCCGCACGATGCCATCCCTGCTATTTACAACGCCCTCACCACTGAGGTCGAAGTAGAAGGCGACAAGACCATTCTTACTCTCGAGGTTGCTCAGCACCTCGGTGACGATCTAGTGCGTGCGATTGCGCTTAAGCCAACCGATGGCTTGGTTCGCGGTGCCGCAGTGGTCGACACCGGCGCGCCAATTTCGGTGCCGGTTGGTGACGTCACCAAGGGTCACGTATTCAATGTGACCGGTGAAGTTCTAAACGCAACTCCAGGCGAAAAGATTGACGTTAAAGAGCGTTGGTCAATTCACCGTCAGCCACCAGCATTCGACCAGCTTGAATCAAAGACCACAATGTTCGAGACCGGTATTAAGGTCATCGACTTGCTTACCCCTTACGTGCAGGGTGGAAAGATCGGTCTATTCGGTGGTGCCGGTGTTGGTAAGACAGTTTTGATTCAGGAAATGATTTACCGCGTGGCAGAAAACCACGATGGTGTTTCGGTGTTCGCCGGTGTTGGTGAACGTACTCGTGAAGGTAACGACCTCATTGACGAAATGACCGAGTCGGGAGTTATCGACAAGACCGCACTGGTCTTCGGCCAGATGGATGAGCCACCTGGCACGCGTCTTCGCGTTGCTCTTTCGGCGCTAACCATGGCGGAATATTTCCGTGACGTGCAGAAACAAGACGTGCTGTTGTTTATCGACAACATCTTCCGTTTCACTCAGGCGGGTTCAGAGGTTTCGACCCTGCTTGGCCGCATGCCTTCAGCCGTGGGTTACCAGCCAAACTTGGCAGACGAAATGGGTCTGCTACAAGAGCGAATTACTTCAACCCGTGGTCACTCGATTAC
>JBJTNR010000014.1:0-2979 GCA_046074145.1 Rhodoluna sp. | reverse complement strand
TGCGGCGACTCTTTCAACTAGGCAAGAAACTAGATAAATCCTCTAATTCAGGCTATTTTTCGACCCCGATTCGAACTTTTTCGATTCGGGGTTTTGCCTTAAATTCCTTATAAATACTGCTTTATATGGCAGGTTTTGCCTTTTGGCGAGCGTAGGATAGAAATTGAAAAAGAATTCGTCTCTGAAGGGCCGATCGTGTTGAAAAAGCTTGGATCCAAGTGGGCGGCGCTGCCAGCAGCGGCCACAATAATGCTGTTGTTGGCCGGATGTACGCCGCAGGAATTCGAACGCGGCTTTGAGCCAGGCGTGGCGGGTGTAACCAATCACACCGACCGCATTGTGGGACTTTGGGTTACCTCTTGGATTGTCCTTTGGGGCGTTGGAATCGTTGCCTGGGGACTAATGTTTTGGGCGATAATCGTTTACCGTCGTCGCAAGGGCGACACTAGCTTGCCTCCGCAAATTCGCTACAACAACCCGATTGAAACACTTTTTACAATCGTGCCAATGATCTTGGTGGTCGGCTTCTTCGCATTCACCGCGCGCGACATGGCTGAAATCGAAAAACCAATTGCAGACCCAGATGTAACCATTCAAGTAATCGGAAAGCAATGGGCCTGGGACTTTAACTACGTGAATGCGAATGTTTACGAGGCCGGAATTCAATCCCAGTTTGACGGCAACGAGGGTTCAGAAGCAGCATTGCCGACTTTGTATCTGCCGGTCAACAAGACAGTACAAATCGACTTAACTTCGCGCGATGTTATTCACTCATTCTGGGTAATTGACTTCTTGTACAAGAAAGACCTGTTCCCGGGCAGAACAAACCACATGTACTTCACTCCGCAGATTGAGGGAACTTACAAGGGCAAGTGTGCCGAACTTTGTGGTGAGTACCACTCGATGATGCTTTTCAACGTCAAGGTTGTTTCACAAGCTGAATACGACGCTTATCTAGCCAAACTCGCGGCTGCTGGCAATGTTGGTCAGCTTGACGACAAGTACAACCGAAACCAAAACCTACCGGCCGACAACCCAGAGATCAGGGGATAACCAAATGGCTACCGCAACCAAAACCAGCTACGGAACTCAGAAGAAGACCAAGGGTCAAATTCTTGTTGATTGGGTAACAACTACCGACCACAAGAAAATCGGTTACCTGTACCTGATTACTTCGTTCCTTTACTTCCTCATTGGTGGAGTAATGGCACTGGTTATTCGTGCTCAGTTGGCAGCACCTGGTTTAAACATCGTGCAAACCAAAGAACAATACAACCAGCTGTTCACCATGCACGGAACAATCATGTTGCTTATGTTTGCAACACCTTTGTTCGCAGCCTTTGCAAACATCTTGATGCCAGTTCAAATTGGTGCTCCTGATGTTGCTTTCCCTCGTTTGAACGCAATTGCTTACTGGTTCTATTTCTTCGGTTCGTTTATTGCAGTTGCCGGATTCTTCACTCCGCAGGGTGCGGCAAGCTTTGGATGGTTTGCTTATGCTCCTCTTGCTAACACGACCTTCTCACCGGGAATCGGTGGAGACCTGTGGGTCTTCGGTTTGGCACTCGGTGGTTTTGGAACCATCATGGGTGGTGTTAACTTCATCACCACAATCTTGACCATGCGCGCACCGGGCATGACAATGTTCCGACTTCCAATCTTCACCTGGAACACTTTGGTAACTTCGATTTTGGTGATCATGGTTTTCCCTCCGCTTGCCGCAGCGTTATTTGCGCTTGGTGCCGATCGTCGTTTCGACGCGCACATTTTTGATCCAGCAAATGGTGGGCCGATGTTATGGCAGCACCTGTTCTGGTTCTTCGGTCACCCTGAGGTTTATGTTCTTGCTCTTCCATTCTTTGGAATAATTTCTGAAATTTTCCCTGTGTTCAGTCGCAAGCCAATATTCGGCTACAAGACCTTGGTGTACGCAACTATCGCGATTGCTGCGCTTTCAATGACGGTGTGGGCGCACCACATGTATGTAACCGGGTCAATCTTGTTGCCTTACTTCGCTTTCACCACGATGTTGATTGCAATTCCGACTGGTGTAAAAGTCTTCAACTGGTTGGGCACGATGTTTAAAGGTTCGGTAACTTTTGAAACTCCGATGCTTTGGGCACTTGGATTCTTGACCACGTTTATTTTTGGCGGTCTTACCGGCGTAATCTTGGCGTCTCCGGTCTTGGACTTCCAACTTTCTGACGGTTACTTTGTTGTCGCGCACTTCCACTACGTAATCTTCGGAACAGTGGTGTTTGCAATGTTTGCGGGAATTTTCTTCTGGTACCCAAAGATGACTGGAAAGATGCTCAACGAACGCCTCGGCAAGATTCAGTTCTGGCTGTTGTTCGTAGGTTTCCACACCACGTTCTTAGTTCAGCACTGGTTGGGCGTAATCGGCATGCCGAGGCGTTATGCAACGTATTTGCCTGAAGATGGTTTCACATGGATGAACGGTGTTTCAACTGTCGGATCGGCAATTCTCGCTATTTCGATCATTCCGTTCTTGTGGAACGTTTACATCACCGCTCGCAAGGGCGAGAAGGTTACGCTGAACGACCCTTGGGGCTACGGACGTTCTCTCGAGTGGGCAACCGGAACACCATTCCCGCGTCACAACTTCACTTCAATTCCGCGAGTTCGTTCAGAATCTCCGGCGTTCGATTTGAACCACCCTGAGTTCGCCGCACCAGACGCAAAGAAGGGCTAACCAATGAAGTTCAACGGAAACCTCTTTTACTACCTGGCACTTTTTTACATCGTCGACGCTGCCGGCTACGCAGTTTGGAACTGGAACAGCTATCGAGGCACCGCAGCTGAAATCGAAATCATCGGTACCGCGGCGCTGGCCATGCTTAGCATCATGTCGCTATTTATCGGTTTTTATCTTAAGAAGACTCACAAAGCGCAAGGCATCGTTCCTGAAGACCGCCTTGATGCCAACATCGAAGATGGCGAAGCAGAAATTGGTTTCTT
>JBJTNR010000013.1:0-3512 GCA_046074145.1 Rhodoluna sp. | reverse complement strand
CAGTGAGGCTTCTGTCTTTGGTGACCACAGTCCAGTCATCGCTCCAAATGTCCCATTCGTGAGTCCCTAAGGTCAGCATTGGCTCAATTGTGAAAACCATGCCGACCTTGATTTCATCGTCGAAGTGTGGGGCAGAGTCGTAGTGGGGGATCACTAGACCTGAATGGAATGCCTCGCCAACCCCGTGCCCCGTGAAGTCACGCACCACGCCGTAGTTGAATCGCTTTGCATAGGTTTCGATTGCGCGTCCGATGATATTCACCGACCGCCCTGGCAATGCGGCATTGATTCCGCGCATCATTGCCTCGTGTGTGCGTTCAACCAAGAGTTCAACCTCAGGCGCAACGTTTCCAACTAGAAAAGTCACATTGCTATCGCCGTGAAAACCATCTTTGAAAGCGGTGATGTCGATATTTACGATATCTCCCTCTTGCAGCACAGTATCGTCAGGAATTCCATGGCAAATTACCTCATTGATCGACGAACAAAGTGACTTGGGATAGCCTCGGTATCCCAGAGTCGAAGGGTAGGCGCCTTGGGAAACAATGAAATCGTGTCCAATTCGATCGAGTTCATCGGTGGTTATGCCGGGCTTGGCGTGCTCGCCAACTAGCGCAATCGCTTGCGCGGCTATTTTTCCAGCGGAGCGAATTTTGTCGATTTCAGTCTGCGAGCGCACATCACCTTTGGTGTTTTTTGCGGGCGCCGACTTGCCTACATACTCTGGCCTAGCAATCGAAACTGGAACGGTGCGCAATGGGCCGACTTTTCCTGGAGTCAGGTGTCCTGAGATCGGGTCGCGTGGCATAGAGTTCAGTCTATGCAAGATAAGTTGCAAGAATTTTGGTTCAACACTCGGACAAATCAGGTTGAAGTTGGCAAGCAAACTTTAGCCATATATCGACTTGGGCCATTTGCAAGCAGGCAAGAAGCTGAGCGGGCGCCCGAAATTATTGCAGCAAGAGCGGCCGAATGGCGCGAAGAAGAAAATTCGGAAAAAGATTAGTTTTCGAAAGAGGTTTCGGCATTCGGAAATTCCGAGTTTTGAATTTCACTTCTGTAGCTTGATGCGGCTTCAATGAGCTGACCTCTTAGGTTTGCAAATTGTTTTACAAATTTCTTAGGCTTACCTCCGGAAAGTCCCGCCATGTCCGTCCAAACTAAAATTTGCCCATCGGTACCATTACCGGCTCCAATGCCAATCGTTGGAATCGATAGTTTTTGTGTCACCTCTGCAGCAATCGGAGCGGGAACCATTTCTAAAACAACGGCGAATGCTCCGGCAGTTTGAACCGCCTCGGCGTCCTGCAGTAATTGCTCGGCTGCATTTCCGCGGCCTTGAATTTTGTACCCACCCAAGGCGTTCACGCTTTGCGGGGTGAATCCGATATGACCCATGACCGGTATGCCAGCATCGACAATTGCGCGAATTTGTTCGAAACGATTAACGCCGCCCTCGAGCTTGACCGCTGATGCGCCGGTAAGCTTCATAATTTTTACCGCATTGGCAACGGCATCGTTAATACTGGACTCATATGAGCCGAAAGGCATGTCCACGACGACCAGAGCTCGTTTCGCACCCGAAGCGACCGCCCTGCCGAATGAAATCATTTCATCAACAGTTATTGGCAGAGTGCTCGAGTAACCCAGAAAGTTATCTGCCGCCGAATCTCCGACCAGAAGAAGATCAATCCCAGCCTCGTCAAAGATTCCGGCTGTCAGGTGGTCATAACTTGCCAAGCATGCAAATTTTTTACCCGCATCTTTGAATTCTTTTAGATGCGTGGTTCGCATAACTTTAGGCAGAAATTCCATAGTTTGCTTATTTCTTCTTCCAGGCGTCAACTTCAATTTCTACCAACATTTTAGGATTGATGAATTTGATTCCAGCCAACATCGTTGCTGCCGGTCGAATTTCACCGAAAATTTCACCATGTGCTTTACCTACCGCATCCATGTCTGAATCGTTGGCTAAGTAGACTCGCGATCGAACGACGTCTTCAAGCGAGTAACCGGCCTGAGCTAGGGCAGGGGCAATTACCTGCTTTAGGGTAACCAGGGTTTGACCATAGGCATCGTCTTCGTGTTGCAAAACTCCGTCGATCGTTGCGGTTGAACCAGAAACGTGAACATATTCACCGGCAACGGTCGCACGGGAATAACCGATTACCGATTCCCATGGCCCACCGCTTGAAATTAATTTGTCTGCTGCCATTGCTGCTCCTATTTATTTGAACGATTTGTAATCGGAAGTCGGCGATCTCGCCCAAAGGCCATTCCAGTTATTTTTGGACCGATGGCTCCCTGCCTGCGTTTCCACTCGGCATTGTCAACAAGCGAAATTACCCGATCAACCAAAGCAGAGTCGAAGCCCTTGCCAATCAATTGATCGCGACCGAGTCGCTGTTCAACATAGGCATCAAGCACCAAGTCAAGAGTTTCGTAGTCCGGTAAAGAGTCCTGGTCAGTTTGTCCAGGTCGCAATTCTGCAGAAGGTGGCTTGCTAATCGAATTTTCTGGGATGGGTTCAGGCTGGTTTTTTGCACGCGCTTCGGCATTGCGCCACTTCGCAAGCTTCCACACCAGAGTTTTTTCGACGTCTTTTATCGGCGCAAACCCACCAACCGCGTCTCCGTAAATAGTGCTGTAACCAACGGCAAGTTCAGTTTTATTGCCGGTGGTTAAAGTTAGGTGACCTTCAGCATTACTAATGCCCATCAAAATTACGCCACGCATACGAGCCTGCAGATTTTCGGCTGCAACTCCACTCAGGCCAAGCTGACTTTCAAAAACTTCGACGAATTTTTCAATTGGCTCTGTTCGAAGGTGCATACCAATTTTTTCAGCGGAAATATTTGCATCTGTTCTTGAATGATCAGATGAATATTTACTTGGCATCGAGACTCCGAAAACGCGATCGGCGCCGATTGCATCGGCTGCCAAGCTAGCGCAAATGGCAGAATCAATGCCTCCGCTAAGTCCAAGAACTACCGATTTGAAGTTGTTTTTTTGTACATAATCGCGGAGTCCAAGAACTAGCGCGTTCCAAATCTGCCATTCGTCGTTATGTTTTTCAGCTATCGCGTCGCCAACAGGGGTGATTTGATTTTTTGAATCGATGTCAAAGCAAATCAAATCATTTTCAAATTGCTTTCCACGACCAGCGAGGGATCCATCGGCGGAAACCACAATGCTGTCACCGTCAAAAACTAGATCATCTTGACCACCGACCAAATTAACGTAGGCAACCGCCGTGTTGTGTTTTTTGGCGAGCGAACTGACTAGCTCAAACCGGCGGTCATCCTTGTCGATTTCGAAAGGAGAACCATTGAGGACAAGCGTGACATCGGTATTTGCGCCATCTAATTGAGCTACCGGACCACCAGATTGCCAAATATCTTCACAAATCAGGACAGAGAAATTCAGACCCAGGTGATTGAAAGTCAACAGGTCGTTGCCAGGTGCGAAATTGCGATATTCGTCGAATACCGAATAATTCGGCAGGTGATGCT
>JBJTNR010000012.1:0-2635 GCA_046074145.1 Rhodoluna sp. | reverse complement strand
GCAAGGTCGGCCAAGATGCGGCGATCTACTTCGATTCCGGCAAGGTTTAGACCTTGGATGAATCGGTTGTAAGTCATTCCGTTCGAACGTGCTGCAGCGTTGATGCGCTGAATCCACAGACGACGGAAGTCGCCTTTACGTGCACGACGGTCGTTGTATGCGTAAACCAAAGAGTGCAGCATCTGCTGCTTTGCCATACGGTACAGACGTGAACGTTGTCCGCGGTAACCCTTTGCACGCTCTAGTGCAGTGCGGCGCTTCTTGGCACCGTTAACTGCATTCTTTACTCTTGCCATTTGTTGCTCCTAATAAGTTCTAAGTCTTGGCTTACTTGCCGAGTAGGGTCTTGAGGGTCTTGTGGTCAGCTTTTGAAACGACCTGGTCGACGTTTAGGCGACGCTTGCGACGGTTCGACATGTGCTCTTGGTTGTGGCGCATGTTGATCTGTTCTTTCATGATCTTGCCGCTACCGGTGAAGCGGAAACGCTTCTTGGCGCCCGAGTGGGTCTTCTGCTTTGGCATTGCTTTCTCCTGTTTCTACTCAGCAGCTTTTGCTGCTGCTTTTTTGGCGTCGGCTTTCGACTCCGCCTTACTTTTCACTGGACCGAAAACCATAACCATGTTTCGACCATCAATCGAAGGACTCGATTCGACTGATCCAAACTCTGTTACTTCTTCGGCCAGTTTTTGAAGCATCTTGATGCCCATTTCTGGACGAGACTGCTCGCGACCGCGGAAAACCACGATCACCTTGACCTTGTCACCGGCCTTCAAGAACTTCTCGATTTGAGCACGCTTGGTGCCGTAATCATGCGCATCAATTTTTAATCCAAAACGAACTGTTTTGAGAATGGTGTTGACCTGGTTTTTGCGAGCTTCACGAATTTTTTGGGCTGCTTCATATTTGAATTTGCCGAAATCCATTAGCTTTGCAACCGGCGGTTTTGAAGTTGGTGCGACTTCGACGAGATCTAGGTCTTGCTCTTGCGCCATGCGTAGAGCGTCTTCAATTTTTACAACGCCAATTTGCTCACCTTGTGCACCGACGAGGCGAACCTCAGGCACTCGGATGCGCTCATTGATACGGGGATCGCTGATCGGGAACTCCTCTTTGGTCGTGACATAAATGGCCACGGCAAAGGCGAGAGCCTTAAACGTGCAGAAACGTAAGTTTCAAAGCTTTACCCGGCAACCTTTGCATTTTTGAGAACGCAGTTTCGGTTATCGCGGGTGGGAATTGAATCCACTTCTGACTGGGGACGAGCCCCAGAGCCATGGGCTAGCCTAGCAGAAACCCCAGTTAAGGAGAAGCCCCCTTTGGCCGAATTCAAGGACGTCAGCGATCAGGTGCGCGATATCGCCGAGGTGCCGGCGGTTGAGGTCATCACCACCACGGCCGTTCACCTCATGAGTGCGGCAGCGGTGCAGTGTGGTCTTAGCGAAGATGGCACCAAAGCCGACCTGGATGAAGCCCGCAAGCTGATAAATGCCCTAGCCGGATTGGTCACTGCTTCGGCAGGCGAAATCGGCGATCACCACGCTCGCCCGCTTCGCGATGGATTACGCTCCCTGCAGCTGGCTTTCCGAGAAGCGTCGGTAATTAAAGATGCACCAGGCTCTGGTCCTGGTGAAAAATACACCGGTCCGGTTAATTAATTTCGAATTAGTTGGCGTTAGCCAATCGGTTTAACCACAAGCGACATCGAATCGACTCGGTCGGCAATTATCTTGCTGTTCGCCCAGCGTTCCATGATTCGGTAAAGCACGATTTCTAATTCGTTATTGGCCAAGCCCGGCTTAACGCCGAGTGTGACAATTAACTCTGAGCCCTGCAACAATGATTTCGGGTCCCCGCTTTCGATTGAGATACTCGAAACAAATTCTTCTGGTTCAATTCCTGATTTAAATTCCGCAAGTACTTCGTCATCAAAAAACGGCGCTACCCAATTATGTTGCTGGGCAATTGCCGAAATAGCTGCACGGCGAAGTGCGAACTCGGAATCCGATCCCGCATCTAAAACAATTCTTGTAGTTCCTTCACTTGCTGCGGCGAGCGCAACTCGAATTGCATCGGCCGGTACCGGACGAGCTTTGGCGTTCCATCGCTGCATTGCACCAACCGAACTAAATACCGGAATTGCGGTTTTGTTATCTGGCGTTGCGACAGTGACGATAGATAAATCGGCACTCTTGTCTACGGTTTGACCGTGCGATCCGATTCCAGCTTCGCCTAGATCGGCAAGCAAAGGAATAAGCAAACGTGATTTTGTAATTTCAAAAAAAACTTGATTTGGATTTCCGCTTTGGTGGAACTCCTTGATTGCTGTAAGAAGTTCTGGGCGCGCACTGCCGTCATCGTCGGCGAACGGGTTTTCTTCGAAAGTTCTACCCTCCCAAGGAACACCAGCCGAATCGGAAAAACGATCTGGGTTGATGTGTTCGTGGTTGTGACTTTTCATGTGTTTTTGGTAATTAGCTGTTAGCGATAGCTAGTGCTTCTTGCAGGGTGAATTTTCCGGCGTAAAGAGACTTACCTAAGATTGCGCCCTCGAGTCCTTCGCCGACAAGAGCGCGAAGATCCGTTATGTCTTGAAGCGAACTTATTCCACCGGAGGCAACTACTGGCTTGCTAGTG
>JBJTNR010000011.1:0-8198 GCA_046074145.1 Rhodoluna sp. | reverse complement strand
AAAAAACGGTCCCATCGTTTAGCGGCCTAGGACACCGCCCTCTCACGGCGGCAGCAGGGGTTCAAATCCCCTTGGGATCACGATTACCTCTCTCGATGCTTTGTCTCGGGAGAGGTTTTCTCTTATCCGGGTTAGGCGCGGTTGCGCATCCGAGTCATGCCGGCAAAAATCACTATCAGTGACACCGGAATTAGGGCCTCCAGGTTGAGCCCGACAAACATGAATGCAGCCAGAATCGAGCCGGAGATCGCTCCACCAAAGGCACCCGAAAGATTCATAAGCGAGTCGCTAAGACCCTGAACGTTGGTCTTTTCTTCGACAGGCAAGGTTGCGGTCAGTAAGGCCGCGCCGCCAACAGTCGAGGCCGACCAGCCGAGTCCAAGCAAGAACAAGCCGATGGTCACCATTGTTCGAGAATCCTGGCCGAAGCCCGCAATTCCCAGGGCTGCCACGTAGATCAATTGGCCAAGGATGACGGTCTGCACCCGCCCGAGCTTGTCGGAGAGCCAACCGAAAATTGGCGAGAACGCATACATGCCGGCGATGTGCAGGCTGATGGTGAAGCCAACCACAACCAGGTCAAAGCCCATGCTCTTCATGTGAATCGGAGTCATCGACATCACCGAGACCATAACCATGTGGCTGAGCGCGATAGCCGAGATGGCAAATGCTGCCTTCGGGTATTTGCGAAGGGTCGCAAAAGCTGTCGCAAAAGAAGTCTTGCCCTTGGTTTTAGCGGAGTTGAGTTGCTTGGCAACCAATAGTGGGTCTGGGCGCAAACCGAGCCAAAACACGGTGGAGGCGGCAATCTGCGCCAGGATCGTGAAGACAAACGGGCCGGTCATGGTTGGAAGACCAAGGGCGTGGCCGACTATCTCACCGGGACCAAACAGGTTTGGGCCAATGACCGCGCCGAAGGTGGTCGCCCAAACCACAATCGAAAGGTCACGACCGGTTGAGCGATTTGATGGCAGGTCGGTAGCCGCAAAGCGAGCCTGTAGTCCAACGGCAGATCCGGCACCAAGTAGGAAAAGGGCGACTAGCAGCAGCGGGAAGAAGTGCACGGCGGCGGCGGTGATGACTAGGGATGCTCCGGTGATAGCAATAGCGGCACCGGTGGCCAGCGATACCCTGCGACCGCGCGCGAAGGCCAAACGGGCAAGCGGAATCGCCCAGGTTGCCGCACCTAGGGTGCTGAAGGTTGCGGCCGAGCCGGCCCAGGCTGGTGACCCAGATAGCTGGGCAGCCAGCAACGAGCCAATCGACAGAGTTGAGCCAAGCCCGAAGCCAGAAAGAACCTGCCCCGCGGTTAGCACCCGGATGGTCTTTTTCTGGAGGAAATCCAGGCCGTTATCGCTCATCTCGCCAGCCTATACCGAAGCATTCCAGCCGCACGCGAGGTAAACTTGGAGTTCAATCGTTTTGAGGTGTTTGTATGACAAATAAGCCGTTAACTCTGGCCGAAAAGGTATGGAACGACCACTTGGTCGCAAAGGGTGAAAATGGTTCGCCCGACCTGCTCTACATCGACCTTCACCTCGTTCACGAGGTCACCAGCCCACAGGCTTTCGACGGCCTGCGCCTTGCCGGCCGCCCGGTTCGCCGACTAGACCAAACCATCGCAACCGAAGACCACAACACTCCTACCTGGGATATCGACAAGCCAATCGCCGACGTCACCAGTCGCACCCAGATCAACGCGCTGCGTGAAAATGCCAAGGAGTTCGGTGTTCGCATCCACTCGCTCGGCGATGCAGAGCAGGGAATCGTTCACGTGGTCGGCCCGCAGCTCGGTCTAACCATGCCTGGCATCACCGTGGTATGTGGCGACTCACACACCTCAACTCACGGAGCATTCGGCGCTCTAGCCATGGGCATCGGCACCTCTGAGGTTGAGCACGTACTCGCCACCTCGACCCTTCCGCTGCAGCCGTTCAAGACCATGGCTATCAACGTGGAGGGCACCCTCCGCCCGGGCGTCACCGCGAAGGACATCATCCTTGCAGTGATTGCCAAGATCGGCACTGGCGGTGGCCAAGGTTACGTTCTCGAATATCGTGGCTCAGCAATTCGCGCCCTTTCGATGGAAGCTCGCATGACAATTTGCAACATGTCGATCGAAGCCGGAGCTCGCGCCGGAATGGTCGCGCCTGACCAAACCACTTTTGATTACCTGCAAGGTCGCCCACATGCACCCGAGGGAAAAAACTGGGATGAAGCCGTTGAATATTGGAAGACTCTGCCAACCGATGATGGCGCGAAGTTTGACGCCGAGGTTTTCTTAGACGCAAACACTCTCGACCCGTTTGTGACATGGGGCACTAACCCAGGTCAGGGTGTGAGTCTGCTCGATGAAGTTCCAAACCCCGCCGAAATTTCAGATGCCAACGAACGCGCCGCAGCCGAGCGTGCGCTTGAATACATGGATCTAAAACCGGGTACTCCGATGAAGAAAATTAAAGTCGACACAGTCTTCTTGGGTTCATGTACCAATTCTCGAATCGAGGATCTACGTGCAGCTGCAGAAATTATCAAAGGTAAAACCAAGGCAGACGGTTTACGTTTCATGGTTGTTCCCGGTTCGGCACGAGTGCGCTTGCAAGCCGAGGCAGAAGGCCTAGACAAAGTGTTTAAAGATTTCGGAGCCGAGTGGAGATTCGCCGGTTGCTCAATGTGTTTGGGAATGAACCCAGATCAACTTGCACCGGGCGAGCGTGCGGCATCGACTTCAAACCGAAACTTCGAAGGTCGCCAAGGCAAAGGCGCGAGAACCCACCTGGTATCTCCACTGGTTGCAGCAGCCACCGCAATTCGCGGAACACTTTCTTCGCCAGCTGATTTAGATGCGAACGGGGGTGCAAACTAATGGAAAAGTTTGAAGTATTTTCCGGCGTAGCCGCTCCGCTTCGTCGCAGCAATGTTGATACCGATCAAATCATTCCTGCGGTTTACCTAAAGCGAATTACAAAAACCGGTTTCGAAGACGCACTTTTTGCCGCTTGGCGAAACGATGCTGAATTTGTTTTGAATCAGCCTGCATATAAAAATGCTCAGGTGCTTGTTGCTGGTCCAGATTTCGGAACCGGTTCTTCGCGCGAGCACGCGGTGTGGGCACTCCGCGATTACGGATTCAAGGCAGTCTTCTCGAGCAAGTTCGCCGACATATTTAGAGGCAACGCCGGCAAGCAGGGGTTGGTCGCTGGAGTGATCACCGATGCCGACACCGAAAAATTGTGGCAGGCAATCGAGGCGCATCCTGGAGTTGCAATAACCGTTGATTTACAGCAACAAACTGCGTCAATCGGCGATATCTCGGTGCAGTTCGACATTGACGAATACACTAAATGGCGACTGCTTGAAGGCTTGGATGACATCGGTCTGACCCTGAGAGACGAACAGGCGATCACAGATTTTGAAGCCAAGCGACCAGCTTGGTTGCCAAAGACGATTCCGGCAAAGCACTAAGGAGACTGATGAGTCAGATCACAGTTCACGGTGGCAAACCGCTAAACGGAAGAGTCGACCTCAAGGGCGCCAAGAACCTCGTAACCAAAGCGATGGTTGCTGCGCTGCTTGCCGACGAACCAAGTGTTCTAAAAGACGTTCCTTTTATTAGTGACGTAGAAGTAGTTACCCGTCTTCTTCAACTGCACGGAGTAAAGATTTCTCACGCCGAAGATGGCGAAATGCAACTTGACCCGAGCAATGTTAAATCTGCTCGAATGCTAGACATCGATGCGCACGCTGGTTCTTCGCGTATTCCAATTTTGTTCTGTGGACCACTTCTTCACCAGCTTGGCGAAGCGTTTATTCCAGGTCTTGGCGGTTGCCACATTGGTGACCGTCCGATCGATTACCACTTCGAAGTTCTTCGTAACTTTGGCGCCGTGATTCAAGAAGTGGAAAACGGCACAAAGTTGTCTGCGCCCAAGGGTTTGCATGGCGCAAAAATTTCTCTGCCATATCCTTCGGTGGGTGCAACCGAGCAGGTGTTGCTAACTGCAACGCGCGCAGAAGGAGTAACCGAACTTTCGGGTGCGGCAATCGAACCCGAAATCATGGACCTAATTGCAATCTTGCAAAAGATGGGCGCCATTATTTCGGTTGACACCGATCGCGTAATTCGCATTGAAGGCGTAAAGCGGCTCGGTGGTTTTACTCACCGCGCACTTTTCGATCGCAACGAAGCTGCCTCATGGGCCTGCGCGGCGCTAGCAACCAAGGGAGACATTTTTGTCGGCGGTGCTCGTCAGCAGGAAATGACAACTTTTCTAAACGTGTTCCGCAAAGTCGGAGGCGCTTTTGAAATCAAGGATGACGGAATTCGTTTCTGGCACCCAGGTGGAGACCTAAAGCCAGTTGTGCTTGAAACAGATGTGCATCCAGGTTTCATGACTGACTGGCAACAACCACTGGTAGTTGCACTGACTCAAGCAAAGGGTCTTTCGATCATCCACGAGACTGTTTACGAAAACCGTTTCGGATTCACCGATGCGCTCGTTGACATGGGTGCGCAGATTCAGATTTATCGCGAGTGTCTTGGCGGCACCGCATGTCGTTTCGGTCAACGCAATTTCTATCACTCTGCCGTGATATCAGGGCCGTCTGAGCTGCACGCTGCAGACATTCGAGTTCCTGACCTGCGCGGTGGTTTCAGCCACATGGTTGCCGCATTAGCCGCTAAGGGAACTTCGAACGTGACTAACGTGCAATTAATTTCGCGCGGTTACGAACACTTCTTAAGAAAACTCACCGATCTCGGCGCAGACTTTACGTATAGCGAGTAGTTCAGATGGCCAAGCCAAAAAAAGAACTGCCAATGCCGAAGATAAATTCGCGCGAACGCCATTTCACCCTTGGGTTAGTTGCAGCTGTATTACTGCCCATCGTGCGCGGAATGTTTCGTCTCGAAGCCAAGGGCACAGAAAAACTACCTAAGACTGGCGCCTATATTGTCGTAGCCAATCACGTAACTAACGTTGATGCCCTGGCGATGGCTTATTTCATGTACATCACGCTTGGGCGCGCACCGCACTTCTTGGCAAAGGAAAGTTTGTTTCGGGTTCCTGTGATTGGTCGAATTCTGCGTGCCGCTGGGCAAATCCCGGTTTACCGATCTGGTCAACGAAATGATGCACCAATGCGTGCCGCTTATAAATACCTCGAAGCCGGTCACACCATTTCCATTTTCCCCGAGGGTACTTTAACCCGTAATCCCGATCTTTGGCCGATGCGCGGAAAGACTGGCGCAATTAGATTGGCGCTCGAAACAAATGTGCCGGTTTATCCAGTTGCGCACTGGGGAAGCGAAAAAGTTTTGCCGCAGTACGGTGCAAAATTCCGACCGGGATTTTGGAAGCCGGTGCGAATGATTGTTGGCGATGAAATTAATCTAGACAAATACCGCAAGAAGCAACTAACTCCAGCTGAGCTAGGCGAGGCAACTTCACTGGTCATGCATGAAATTACAAAATTGGTTGAGGAGCTTAGAAACGAAAAGGCGCCAGCAGATCTTTGGGACCCGTTGGTGGCAGGCCAAACCGAAACTGGAAACTTTAAGAAGGCAGGAAAGCGCTAATGGCGAAGATCGCCGTAATCGGTGCCGGAAGTTGGGGGACAACTTTCGCGAAAATTTTGGCTGACAATTCTGAGAACTCGGTGACACTTTGGGCTCGTCGTTCTGAAATTGCAAACGAGATCAACGAGGACCACTACAACGGCGACTATCTGCCTGGCATCAAGTTGCCGGCCAACCTCAAGGCAACCGATGACATAAAGGTTGCACTCGAGGGCGCCGAGCAGGTTTATCTATCGGTCCCGTCGCAAAGTCTTAGAGCTAATCTCGAAGAGTGGGGTACGCACATCTCTGCAGATTCAATTTTGGTGAGCCTGATGAAAGGTGTCGAAAAAGAATCTGGTCTTCGAATGAGCGAAGTTATCAATCAAGTAATTAATTGGCCTAATGAGTTGATTTGCGTTGTGTCAGGACCAAACCTCGCTTTGGAAATTGCTCGCGAACAACCAACAGCTTCGGTGGCTGCGAGCGTGAGTAAAAAGACTCGCGATGCCGTGGCTCACGCAGCATCTAATGAGTACTTCACAACTTTTACTAACAACGATGTAATCGGTACCGAATTTGGCGGAATTCTGAAGAATTTAATCGCGGTTGCAATTGGAATCGTGAACGGTGTCGGCTACGGGCAAAACACCAAGGCTTCGATTATGACTCGCGGACTCGCGGAAATTTCACGTTTCGCAGTCGCTTATGGCGCAAAGGAAAAAACCATGGTCGGACTTGCCGGCCTCGGCGATTTGATTGCAACTTCGGAATCGAATCTTTCTCGAAACCACATGGCGGGTGAAATGCTTGGCCAGGGCTACACCCTTCGCGATGTTCAAAAACGCATGTCGCAGACTGCAGAAGGTTTAGCTTCGGTGGCACCGATTTTGCAGCTGGCTCAGGCCAAAGGTGTGGCTATGCCAATCGTCGAACAGGTTAGCCTCGTACTTCAGGGCAAAATGCATCCGCGTGAAATTGCTCCGCAACTGACTCACGAAACCGACGGACCCCAGGACGAATAGACAATGGCAAAACTAAATGTCGTATTGCTGTTTGGCGGCAAGTCGAGCGAACATTCGATATCTTGCGCAACCGCTGCCGGCGTGCTCGGTGCCATCGATCGCAGCAAGTACGAAGTCATTCCGGTCGGAATTACCCGCGCGGGGCAGTGGGTGCTAGCTGAAGACAACGTCGACAAGTGGGCTTTGCGCAAGGGCGAACTGGCAACCGTAGAGCCAAACGGCACCAATGTTGAATTTGCTATGGATGGCTCCCGCGAACTTTTCAACACAGATTCCAACGGAAAGCGCAGCTCACTCGGAAAGATCGATGTAGTTTTTCCGGTGCTTCACGGCCCGTTCGGTGAGGACGGAACCATGCAGGGTTACCTAGAGCTCGTTTCAGTTCCTTATGTTGGAAATGGAGTGCTCGCATCGGCTGCCGGCATGGACAAGGAATTTACAAAGGCAATTTTTCAAGACGCAAATATTCCAGTCACCGAGCACGTCGTGATTCGCGAGTCCGACTGGATGCGTGACCCGGAGACCGCACTCGAAAACGTGCGCAAACTAGGCAACCTGCCGGTCTTTGTTAAGCCAGCCCGTGCCGGTTCTTCGGTTGGAGTTTCAAAGGTCAAAACTTGGGAAGACTTTGCGGCAGCCGTAGCGCTCGCATTTGAAAGCGATAACAAACTAGTTGTCGAACGCGAAGTAATTGGTCGCGAAGTCGAATGCGCCGTACTCGACTCTAAAGATGGCCACCCTAGAGTTTCGGTCGCGGGTGAAATCATCGTTACCGGTCGTGAATTCTATGATTTCGACGCCAAGTATCAAGATGAAGATTCTGTGCAGCTTGTAGTTCCAGCAAAGATCAGTGATTCAGAATTACAAGAAATGCAAATGATCGCACGTAAGGCATTCAAAGCCCTAGGCTGCTCAGGCCTAGCTCGCGTCGACTTTTTCTTAACCGAGTCTGGGTTTCTAGTGAACGAAATCAACACCATGCCCGGGTTTACTCCGCTTTCGATGTTCCCATCTCTTTGGCAGGAATCGGGAATCGAATCTCCAGATTTGATCGACCAACTTATTCAGCTGGCGCTAACCGCTCGACGCTAAAAATTACTGGCAGCGCTTCGTCGCCGGAATATTTTCTATGGCACCGGCTAGAGCTTCAAGTGCGGTAACACCGGCAATTGCGGTCGAATCTACAATCACTTCGGTAGCAGGGCTTCGACCAAAAGTTGTGAATCGATAATTTGGTTTCGCACTATCGTCAACCAACCAGTCAATATCTTTTGCGGTTACGCAGGTAAGTGTGCTTGCTTCGACTGGAGCTAATCCGCATCGCAAAATGACTGAAGCAGGGCTTCCCCAGGCGCCGGTCGATTGTGCGTTGGTTACTCTTTTCGATAAATCGCCAACGGCGTCAGGCAGTCTCACAATAACTTCGGCACAGGACGGATCATTAGCGTTGGGGGCAGCATCTAAGGTGACGGTCGCGGCACACGAGGACATCGATAGGGTCAGCGCGATTAACGCCAGCGCCTTAAAAATTTTCATCAACAACAGGCTACCTTTGTTATGTGTCTAACGTCGAAACCATAGGATCGCTCGGAGAAAGCGAAAGTCTTCGCCGAACA
>JBJTNR010000010.1:0-7677 GCA_046074145.1 Rhodoluna sp. | reverse complement strand
TCCTAGACAAGTCACTTTGCTAAATGTGTTGGAAGATCAATTGGATAGGTTCGTAGACCCGGCTTTGGTGCGCGACATGTTGGCGACGGTCGCTTCTCGAACCACTGACGCTGTAATTCTCAACGCGGACGATCAAAACATTTTGCAAATTAATAAATCGATTGAGACAAAGAATGCGTCTTGGTTCGGCATCGCGAAAGAATTAATTGATAGCACGACTCATGGTTTAGGTTCGGCTCCCACTTACCTTGAAAACCTTGACCGTCCGATAACTGACTCAGAGGCCGAATCTTTAACCGGGAAGTCCATTTCGGCAAGAATCGGCGGCAAAAAAGTTACCTTCGACCTTCCTAATCGCGGAATGCACTATGTACTTGATGCGATTGCCGCTTTGGAAAGCGCTCGGAGATACCTTGGCTCTGAATTTAATTTGGAGATGGCAGCATCCACTATTTCGAATCTTCCTCCCGTGTTTGCGCGTGGGGAAGTTACAAAAGTTAATGGAGTCGATGTCGAGTTCATACTTGTTCAAAATCCAATGAGTTTTCAGCTGAATCTGGACAATCTGCCAAAAGACCAAGAGCAGTTAATGGTGGCTATTGGTCGCGATGTGCACGACCCGAGTTGGCTTTGGACGGTTGATTTTAGAAATTTACCACCCGTGCAAATTGTTTCAGGATTCAATTTTGCCGAAATCGGTCTGCGCTTGGCATATGCGGGAATTCCCGTGGAAAAAGTTGTTCCAGAACTACTCGAAGCGGTAGACGAATTTTTTGCGCAACCGGCACCGAGCCAGGGACGAAGAACTGTGATTTTTTCTGCAGACGCAATGCGTCGCACCCGAAGACACCTTGGGTTTACTAGCCCAGATGCGGTGGGTCAAGAATGATTAATCTCGTTGGAATTTATCCAAACCACTTAAATTTGAATGGCGACTTCGGAAACCTTGAAGTTCTTAAACTGCGCAGCAAGTGGTTGGGCTACGAATCGCAAATTTCGCAAGTGCAGTTGGGCGAAACAATTCCCGCTAACGCCGATCTAATTTTCATCGGGCACGGCTCACAAGCCGCATGGGCACAAGCAGAAAGTCACTTGGAAAATTTAGTGGCTCAAATTCAGGCTGCAATTGAAGGTGGCGCCAAGCTTCTTGCGGTTGCCAGTGGATACCAAAGATTAATCCGTTTTGGATTGTTCGGCGGCTCGTTGAATCCGATTTCACGCATTTCTAAATTCGATGTTGCTGAAACAGAAAGCGGACAAGTTCTCGGCTATTTGAATTCAGTTACCGATGCGCCGATATTCCAGGAAACTTCTTTTGGTGTTGGTTCGCAATTACATGGGCCTTTGTTAGCAAAAAACCCACAGTTAGCCGATCGGATTATCGATCAAATTGTTACTAAGAAAAACGAACCTAAAGTTTTGCCGGTCGACGACCTGGCGCTAGCCAGGGTAAGTCAGTTAGTCGAATCGGTCTGGCAGTTAGAGCTTGACTTAGCTAGGGAGTAACTTCGCGCTCTCATCGTGCCAAGACTTGGTGATCGATTCGAGCTGAGCCTTCTTTTCGTTTCCGTGGTGAGAGCAAAAAAGCAATTCGCCAGTTGCTAACACAGCACGGACATAGGCTTGAGCCCCACAGACATCGCAGCGATCGGTCGCTTTGAGCAAAATAGGTGCCTGAACTTCTGCTAAGTCGGTTGATGTTGCTTCTGGTTGCATAATCTGTGAAACCTTTCGTTCGCTCAATATCAACACATGAATTCACAAAAAAGTCCCATTCGACACGCATTTCGCTAACTGCGAAGAAATTTACGTTTTGCCCTACATCCGTGTCTGAAACCGTCGAAACACCCCACGGCAGTTAGCATTTTCAAGTGCCAACCACAGATTATTCAGCGCGCCACCTTTCCGTTTTAGAGGGCCTAGAGGCCGTTAGAAAACGTCCGGGTATGTATATCGGTTCCACCGATAGCCGAGGATTGATGCACTGCCTGTGGGAAATAATCGACAACTCTGTCGACGAGGCATTAGCCGGTTTCGGAAACCGAATAGAAATAGTTCTGCATGCGGACGGCAGCGTTGAAGTGATCGACAAGGCCCGCGGTATACCCGTCGATATCGAACCAAAAACTGGTCTAACTGGTGTCGAAGTCGTTTTCACCAAACTACACGCGGGTGGAAAATTCGGCTCTGGTTCTTATGCGGCCTCGGGTGGTCTGCACGGAGTCGGTGCTTCGGTAGTCAACGCACTATCCCAACGACTCGACGTCGAAGTTGATCGCGGAGGCAAGACCTACGCAATGTCATTTCGACGCGGTGAGCCAGGCGTCTTCGACGATAAAAAGGGAATTAAGCCAGACAATCCCTTCAAACCATTTGAAGATCGCTCCAAATTGCGAGAAATCGGAAAGGTTGCCGCGAAATCAACCGGTACTCGCGTTCGGTATTGGGCTGACCCTCAAATCTTCGTAAAAGATGCAGTTTTTGCCATGGATGAACTCGCAGCGCGAGCCCGTCAAACGGCATTTCTAGTTCCTGGTCTGGGAATAGGAATTGATGATTCGCGAACTGGAAAATCTGAAAAACAAGATTTCAAATTCTCCGGTGGCATTATCGAATTTGCTGACTTTTTAGCTAAGGACCCAGCTTTGACTTCAACCTGGCGCCTTTCTGGTTCTGGTTCGTTTGCCGAAACTGTACCTGTGTTAGATGCGGCTGGAAACATGGTGTCCAAAGAAGTTGAACGTAACTGTGACGTGGACATCGCAATTCGATGGGGAACTGGCTATGACACTGAAGTCAAGTCATTTGTTAACATCATCGCCACACCCAAAGGCGGAACTCATATTCAAGGTTTCGAGCAATCGCTTCTGAAAACTCTGCGGTCACACATTGAGACGAATGCTCGAAAACTTAAAGTTGGAAACGACAAAATCGAAAAGGAAGACATCCTTGCAGGAATGACTGCGGTGGTCACAGTTCGTTTAGCCGAACCGCAATTCGAAGGTCAGACCAAGGAAATTCTTGGAACCCCTGCAGTGAAAAACATTGTTTCGAATGTTGTGGCGAAGAGCTTGAATGCCCGCCTGACTAGTGGAAAACGAGATGACAAGGCGCAAACTGCGCTGCTGCTTGAAAAAGTTGTTGCCGAAATGAAGTCCCGCATTTCTGCAAGAAGCCACAAAGAAACTCAAAGGCGTAAAAATGCACTTGAGAGTAGTTCGCTACCGACTAAATTGGTCGACTGCAGAACTCAGGAAACTTCAGGATCAGAACTTTTCATCGTTGAGGGTGATTCCGCTCTCGGTACTGCCAAGCTTGCGCGTAATAGCGAATTTCAAGCGCTACTACCAATTCGCGGAAAAATTCTTAACGTTCAAAAAGCATCGGTTTCGGACATGCTTTCAAACGCGGAATGCGCTTCAATTATTCAAGTTATCGGGGCGGGTTCAGGTCGAAGTTTTGAACTGGATGCCGCAAGGTACGGAAAAGTTATTCTGATGTCAGACGCCGACGTAGATGGCGCACACATTCGCACCTTGTTGCTAACTCTCTTCTTCCGTTACATGAGACCGCTTGTCGAGGCTGGACGAGTATTTGCGGCGGTGCCGCCTTTACACCGAGTGGAGATCATCAATCCGGGTTCAAAATCTAACGATGTGATTTATACCTATTCGCAAAACGAACTCGAAGAATTGCTAAAAAAACTTGAAAAGAGCGGCAAGCGCTACAAAGAACCAATCCAGCGCTACAAAGGCCTAGGCGAAATGGACGCGGATCAGTTAGCCGAAACAACGATGGATTTATCTCATCGTACATTGCGCCGCGTAAGAGTTGAAGACGCTCAGGCTGCCGAGCAGGTTTTTGAATTGCTAATGGGTAATGAAGTCGCACCGAGGCGCGATTTCATCATCGATTCAGCGGACGGTTTCGAGCGCGAAAGAATCGACGCCTAAAGCTCTTATTCGAGCTTGTTTCCGATTGAGCCAATTATGCTGCTCGATCTCGATCCCGAGGCATCGCGCTTAGCAAATTCCTTTGGCAAATCAATTGGCTTGCCGTCGGGGGCGAGTGCAATTGCATCAATTGGACCCACCCAACCGAAATACAACTGGTCTTCGCTACGGATAAATTTCTGAGCACGCACACCACCGGTAGCGCGGCCCTTTGCAGGAAACTCTTCGAGCTTGGAAACTTTAATGCTGCCTGCATCGGTTCCAGCAAGTGCGCCGGAACTGTTAGCTGCGGTAACTGCAATATTTTCAACTTCACCTCTTGCGACACAGAATGAAATTGCCGAAGCTCCGTTTGCCAAATTTATACCCGCAACACCCGCGGCACCTCGACCCTGTGGTCGCACATTGCTGGCAGCGAATCGCAACAACTGCGCATCGCTTGTAATGAAAATCATTTCATCGTCGTCTGAAACTACCGCCGCGCCAACAACTTTGTCGCCGGGCTTGAGGGCGATGATGTCGAATTCAGCTTTGGGTGCGTAATCCGGCGAAATTCTCTTCACCGTGCCCAATGCCGTGCCAATCGCGATGGTGTCTGTTTCGTTGAGTTCGAATACATTCAAAACTCGTTCAGATTTAGGCAGACCAAGGAATTTTTCCGCGGATACCGTTGATGCGACATCAAATACATCTTGAATGACAGGAATATCACCGACATGGATTCGGTGCATCACACCGGTATCTGTGACAAAGCCGATGTCGGAACGCGTAGAAGTTGCAATCACATTTCTAATTGCGTCGTGCTTTTTGCGTTTCGCCGGGGGAGTTGCCGAAGCATCCCAAGTATCGGTACGCCCAATTTGACCAGATGACGTAAATAAAATCACGCAGGGAGTATCTGCTAGTTCGGCACTGACCGCAGCGGCTTTTGCACCTGAAATCGGCTTGACTTCTTCAAATTCGCTAATCAGAGTAGTTCGACGGTCATCGCCATATTTATCAGCTACCGCTTGCAGCTCTTGACCAACGAGTTCCCTCAGCAGGTCTTCGGACGCCAAAATCTTCTTCAGCGCTTTGATCTCAGATACTAAAGTATCTTTTTCGGTCTCTAATTCAATTTTTGAAAATTTGGTGAGTCGACGAAGACGAAGCTCCAAGATGTATTCGGCTTGAATTTCACTCAGGCTAAAAGTTTTCATCAATTTAGCTCTAGCCTGATCAACTTCATCGCTAGTTCTAATTACTTGAATTACCTTGTCGATTGACAGGATTGCTACTAAAAGGCCTTCGACCAGGTGCAAACGAGCCTGCCTTTTACCTAGGCGATTCTCGCTACGCCTTCTGGTAACTGTGACGCGGTGTGCAAGGTAAACGCCGAGTAGGTCACGCAAACCAAGAGTTTGAGGCCTGCCGTCAACCAGTGCCACATTGTTAATTCCGAAACTGTCTTCCATTGGGGTGAATCGATAAAGCAAATCGAGGACAACCTGTGGGTCAAAACCGGTTTTCAACTCAATAACCAGACGCAATCCGTTGGTGCGGTCGGTCAAATCTGTAACGTCAGAAATGCCCTGTAGTTTTTTCGAATTTACGCCATCTTTTATTTTTTCAATAACTTTTTCAGGTCCAACAAGGTATGGAAGTTCGGTTACAACGATTCCAAGTTTTCTAGGCGAGACACTTTCAACTGATACTCGAGCTCTAGTTTTGAAAGTTCCTCGTCCGGTGTCATAGGCATCAACAACTCCGTCCAAGCCCATGATGATTCCGCCATTCGGCAAATCTGGCCCTGGAATGTGCTTCATTAATTGCTTGGTGGTGGCTTTGGGGTTTGTGAGCAAGAATTTCGCGCCGTTAATTACTTCACGTAAATTATGCGGTGGCATGTTTGTTGCCATGCCAACCGCGATACCCGAGGCACCGTTAACTAATAGGTTTGGGAACGCCGCCGGCAGAACTTCCGGTTCAGTTAATTGCGCGTCATAATTTGGCTTGAAGTCAACGACGTCTTCATCGAGATCTTCGTTCATCAGCATTGCAGCCGAGGAAAGTCGGGCTTCGGTGTATCGAGCCGCCGCTGGCCCATCATCGAGGCTGCCGAAGTTTCCATGACCGTCTATAAGTGGTACTCGAAGTGAAAACGGTTGAGCCATACGAACAAGTGCGTCATAAATTGCACTGTCACCGTGCGGGTGCAATTTACCCATAACCTCACCGGTAACGCGCGCAGATTTAACGTGACCACGCTCTGGTCGCAAGCCCATTTCGCCCATCTGGTAAACGATGCGCCGATGAACTGGCTTTAGGCCATCACGAGCGTCTGGAAGGGCGCGTGCATAAATTACTGAATAGGAATATTCGAGGAACGAATCCTGCATTTCCTGCGACAAATCAATGTCGACAATGCGCTCTTCTTGCGGAGTTTCCTTGTTCATGAACCTTCTCGTTGCTAAAACGCCTTGTGGCAGACTATCCCTATGATGCTACCTTCGGTGCCTAAATCCCTCGGGAGGCTGTCCGAAGTATTCAATTCCGCAATGATGTCATTGACTGGTACGAGCAATACCCTGCAACTAGGCAAAGCTAGATCTTCCTGCGTAATTTTGGTCGACGGTTTAGGCTCAAGAAATTTATTGCATCGTTCGGGGCATGCACCGAAGTTGGTTCGGCAACTGGAAAAAGACGGTTCGATTCTTGTCGGTTTTCCAACCACCACGGCGACGAGCCTGACTTCATTTGCCACCGGCGTCCAAGGAGGCGAACACGGAATCATCGGCTATGAAATTTTTGATAGAAACCTAGGGCGACCAGTTAATTTACTCACCGGTTTATCTGACGCCCAGGCAGAAAATGGATATCAACCAATACCGACCGCTAGCGGAAACGCGAAGAGCAAAAATTTGCAGGTTCATTTCGTCGGAGCTCCGGAATTTGAGAATTCCACTTTCACCAAAATCACAATGCCGGAGGCTCAATATCACGCAGGCAAAAGTGTCGAAGATCGTTTCGCGATAGCCCGCAAACTACTTACCCAAGGCAAAGGAGCGCTCGTTTATTTGTATATTTCCGAGTTGGACTCTAAAGCACATGCTTTTGGAGCCGATTCGGTGGAGTGGCTAGAGCAGCTTGAGCTACTGGAGTCTCAAGTTGGAAAGCTAATTGCGGTTTTGCCAAAAGATGCAGGCGTTCTATTGACCGCCGATCATGGCGTGATAGATGTAGCGCGCGAAAAGCAAATCTATTTGGATGAATTTCAATTTACAAAGAATTTAGTGAACGTTGCCGGAGATCCGCGGGTCAACTTTCTATATTTCAACCAGGAGCCCGAGCCAAATTTAATTTCTAATTTGCGTGATTGGCTACATAAACGCGCTTATGTTGTCAGTCGCCAGCAAATGATTGAATCGGGATGGTATGGCCCAGTCTCGAAAGCCGCAGCCCATCGAATGCCTGACGTTTTTATCATCGCCAGAGGTGAAACAGCAATTTATCATCGTGATTTTGCCAAGCCACACAGCTTGAAAATGATTGGTCAGCACGGAGGCATCGACAACGAAGAACTAACCGTCCCGCTGCTTAGATTCGGAGCTTTTCAAAAATAGTTTTTAGTCTTCGGTTTTAGTTCCGAAAACTATTTCATCCCAGCTCGGCATGCTTGCTCGACCCTTTTTTGTGGATGAAGACTTAGCTGGTGCAGGTGATTCCTGAGACATGGTTTCTTCAA
>JBJTNR010000009.1:0-2912 GCA_046074145.1 Rhodoluna sp. | reverse complement strand
GTCGACTGTTTCTCGTTTGCTTAAAGAATTACTCAGTCGTTGGGAAGGCACGCCCCGAGTTGAATTAATAACCACGGATGGGTTCCTCTACCCAAACGCCGAACTCGAACGTCGCGGCATCATGCATCGCAAGGGATTCCCAGAAAGCTACGACCGACTGGCGCTTTTGAAATTCGTGTCTGATATAAAAAGCGGAGTCGAAGTGGTAACCGCGCCGGTCTATTCACACCTGAGTTACGACATCGTGCCAGGTGAAACCATAAAGGTTGCGTCGCCAGAGGTTCTGATCATCGAGGGTCTGAACGTGCTGCAGTCGCCGGGTTCGGGGCAAGATGTTGCACTAAGTGATTTCTTCGATTTCAAAATTTACGTAGACGCTCCGACTCACGATATAACCCAGTGGTTCATCAGCCGTTTCGAAAAATTGCGCGAGGGCGCATTCACCAATCCGGCCAGCTATTTTCATCGCTATGCAGAAATGCCACACGACAAGGCGCTAGAGCGAGCAAATGAGATCTGGTCGACAATCAACCTGCCGAACTTGATTGAAAATATTTTGCCAACCCGTTCGCGCGCAACCTTAGTTTTGAAAAAGGGCGTCAACCACAAGGTTGAGTCTGTGCTGCTGAGAAAGTCTTAGGCAACCGCGACTATTTAACCGGCGCAGCGATAGTCATGATTGACGAATCGCCGTCATTAAATCTGTTGTCATAAATCTCTAGGTGCAAACCAGAAGCTTGCGAACAACCTGCGCCCGGCAAAGCCTGGGTGTAAAACTCTTGAATGCTGGTGACAAGATTCTCCATGCCACCGTGGTGTTCGATGGTCGCATAATTACCAGCTGGAACTTCGAACACATCCAGGCCAAGTAAGTCATCAGGCAACTCATCAAAAACAATTCCCACAAACTGAGTTAACAAACCATTCGCGGCCTCTGGTGAATTGGCTGAATCGGTAGCGCCAATCATGAGCGTTCCGACCGGCAATCCGAATTCTTCGCGCTTCGCCTGCACCAAACCCCAAACCGGGCCTAGCACTTCTTGCCCGTTGAACTTTGGTGACATAGCACCGTAGAAATCTGCCGCCCTGCCAACCAGAGTGCGCTTTGGCATTTCCACGATTTGAAAATTTGCGGTGCTCACTAGAGCTTTAGTTCTTTTTCGACAACACGAGCGATGCGCTCGGCCCAAGATTGCGCACTGCCTTGATCGGCTGCTTCGACCATTACGCGAACCAGTGGTTCGGTTCCAGAAGCACGCAGCAGCACGCGACCGGTACCGTGCAATTCTTTTTCGGCGTCAGCGACCGCGGCTTGCACGACTGAATTGCTGTTTACCTGTTTGCGGTCAACACCAGGCACGTTGATCAAGACCTGCGGGTAAATCTTCATAACGTTCTTCAGTTCGGCCAGTGTTTTGCCGGTGCGCTTAATTTCTGCACCTAGGCGCAATCCCGTCAAGATTCCATCGCCGGTGGTTGCGTAGTGCGAGAAAATCACGTGACCAGATTGTTCGCCACCGAGTGTGAATCCACCAGCACGCATTTCTTCGAGCACATAACGGTCGCCGACCGCGGTTTCAAGCATCTCGATGTTGTTTTCTTTCATTGCAATGCGCAGACCGAGATTACTCATCACGGTTGCCACCAGGGTGTTGCGAGCCAACTCGCCGCTGGCCTTCATCGACAGCGCGAGAATTGCCATGATCTGATCGCCGTCGACGATTTCCCCATCGCGATCTACTGCCAAACATCTGTCGGCATCGCCATCGTGGGCAACACCGAAATCTGCGCCGTGCTCAAGAACCGCCGACTGCAATGCAGACATGTGAGTAGAGCCGTAGCCCAAATTGATATTGCTGCCATCTGGTTCGGCGCCAATCACCACGACCTTGGCTCCGGCATCGGCAAACACCTGAGGCGAAACTCCGGCAGCCGCTCCGTGCGCACAGTCGACAACGACTTTTAGTCCATCAAGACGATTAGGCAGCGAGCGCAACAGGTGCACGATGTATCGATCTTCCGCATCGGCAAATCGCTGCACGTGACCGACCGCGGCACCGACCGGCGCCAGCTTGGTTGCACTCATTGCCGCTTCGATTTGATCTTCGATCTCGTCGGCTAGCTTGTGACCACCGCGCGCAAAAAATTTAATTCCGTTGTCTGGTGCTGGGTTGTGCGACGCAGAAATCATCACGCCGAAATCGGCATCGAGGTCATCGGTAAGAAACGCGGTCGCCGGTGTTGGCAGCACACCAGCGTCAAAAACATCAACCCCCGAACTCGAGAGTCCAGCTGCAATTGCTGCGGCTAAAAATTCACCAGAGATTCGAGGGTCGCGGCCGATAACGGCCTTAGGTTTGTTTCCGCGTGAACGAGATTCTTCGCCAAGCACAATCGCAGCTGCTTGGGCTAACTTCATTGCCATGTCGACTGTGATGTCGCGATTAGCTAAACCACGAACACCATCGGTGCCGAATAGACGAGACATGTGAAGAGACTACGCCCGAGAGAGAGTTATCCGAAAAGGATTAACGCTTCGAGAACTGAGAAGCCTTACGTGCCTTCTTAAGGCCAGCCTTCTTGCGCTCGATAACACGAGGGTCGCGCTTTAGGAAGCCAGCCTTCTTTAGTGAAGGACGGTTGTTGTCGCGGTCGATCTCGTTAAGTGCACGAGCGATACCTAGACGAAGTGCGCCAGCCTGACCAGCGATTCCTCCACCGTTGATACGAGCGATAACGTCGTATGCATTCTTAAGATCAAGAACGGTGAATGGATCGGTGATTAGCTGCTGGTGCAACTTGTTTGGGAAGTATTCTGCAAGTTCGCGACCGTTAACTTTGATCACTCCGGTGCCCGGCATAATGCGAACACGGGCGATTGCTTCTTTGCGACGGCCAAGACCTGCGCCAGG
>JBJTNR010000008.1:0-2879 GCA_046074145.1 Rhodoluna sp. | reverse complement strand
CCAATGATGATGACGTTGCGCAAGATTTCTCCAAACAAGTGAGCGATTGCTCGTTTATAAGAAGTAATTTTATCGGCGCAGTATTCCCTTAATTGACGCCAACGCGGTCTCAATCTCGCGCACTCGGAATAGCTTCAAAAGCACTAGGTAAACGGCGAGAATCACGAAGCCCACCATGATCGAGCCGAGGCCGGCGGTCAGCACCGACTTGACCACAAAAGCTCCCTCGCCAAAGCCGCCGATGGTCTGGAGCATCACGTAGCCCATAAGCCCGGCAACCAGCCCGGCGATGGCAAAGTAGCCGGTGCCGGTAAAGATGTGCTGGCCCTTGAGGCTACCGATTCGGCGACGGAGCAAGCTGTAGGCAATCAGCGCTTGGACAGTGACCGTGGTGCTGGTCAGCAGACTGAGGCCAACCACGAGCCATTCGTCTGGCACCAAGAACGACATTGTGATCGAACCGGTGATGTGCAGCGCAATTTGAACGCAGGTAAAGATGAACGGGGTGCGGGTGTCTTCGAGCGCGTAAAAAGCTCGCTGCATCATGAAGACGAAACTGAACGGAAGCAATCCGATAATCAGTGCGATGAGGACATTTCCCAACGCAACAAGCGAAGGATATTCACCGACGAACACTCGCGCAATCGGATATGCCAAAACAATAATTGCGGCGGTAGCCAAAACCGAAACCATCGAAATGGTTCTGAGTCCAGCGGCAAGATCATTCTTAAGAAGGTCAATGCGATTTTCTTGCACGTGATGAGACATCTTGGTGAAGTATGCGGTCGCAATCGAAACGGTGGCAATGCTGTGCGGCAGCATGAAAACCAGCCATGCAATTCCAGCTGCCGCGACTGATGCAATTGCGAGATTGTTACTTCGCGAGGAAACCGCGGATGACGCGACGACAGTTTGCACCAATCCACCGATTTGAGTCACCAAGACCATTGCGAGTGACCATGAAGCAGCCTTTAGTGCCGGACGTAATCCGAAGCCGCGCCACTTAAAGTTGAGCGAAAGTTTGATTCCAATCTTTCGCCAGGCGACAAACAAAATTAGTGCCTGTGCCGCAACTCCTGCTGTTGCCGACCCGGCAAGCAAAACGATCTGCTCAGAATTCCACGAGTCAATGCTTTGGCTGCCGGTTGGATCTTTTCCAAAAATCACGATGTAAGAAATCAGACCGGCCAGCGAAACGATATTGTTCAAAACAGGTGCCCACATGTACGGACCAAATTTGCTGCGCGCGTTTAACACTTCGCCGAGAATCGAATACAGACCGTAGAAGAAAAGTTGTGGCAGACACCAGTAGGCAAATGCGGTGGCTAGTGCCAATTGAGCTGGCGTCCAGCCGGTGGTGTAAATCGAAACCAAAACTGGGGCAGCCAAAGTGGTCAACACAGTAATCAGTAGGAACGCGCTGATGATGAAGGTGAGCAGGCGGTCCACATAGCCCTTGCCGCCATCCTTATGGGATAGAGCCTTGATAATCTGCGGAACCAGGATCGACTGCAGCACCCCGCCGGCGACAATCGCGTAGACGTTGTTAGGCAGCTGGTTGGCTACGCCAAAGGCATCTGCCGCGTTGGTCGTGACACCGATTGCCATCGCCAAAATTATTGAGCGGCTGAATCCAAGGATCCGTGAGAGCAAAGTGCCGCCCGCCATTAGCATCGAGGATCTTGCGACACTCATCAGTCTGTTGCTCGCTCACGTCGCTTGCGCAGTGTGCGCACCAGACCAAGTGTTCCAAGCACGCAAATGATTGCCGTGAAACCAATCAGGATTGCGTTTTCTGCATCGGCATTTACGTTGACTAAAACTTGAACTTCTTCGCCCACTCGTAGTCCAGAAAAAGTTTCGAGCCAAACCGAAAGATTTACTTCACCGCTGCCGATTGCCTTGACCGGAATTTGTGCGTTAACTGCAGTGTTGGCTGGAACAAGAATTTCTACCGGAGCTGGAATCGAGAGTCTTCCGTTTGAAGCAACCGCATGCACGTGTACTCGCAAATCGGTATTGAAATCGTTTTTTACTCTCACCGGAATTCGAGCATCGGAAGCCAGCAAATTAATATCCGAACCGGCAATTATGTGCACGCTCGGAATATCGTTTGGTACCGAAGCGTTTGCGATTTGCGGAATGAAAACCAATGCAATCGCAGCAACCAAACTCGAAATTTTGCGAATCATTCTTCGGCTCGGACCCATTCGATTACTTTGCGTGCGAGTCGGCGTTCATTTTCGTGCGACAAAGTTTTTTCGAGGTGATCGATGCTGAACCAACGAGCCTCTACTGCTTCGTGATTTGGATCGTTCTCGACAGTGAGGTTGCCATCGATTTGCTGCATTAAGTAATGGTGTACCGTTTTCGAAATTATCTTGTCGGGCACTTGGAATTCGTAATGAATATCGCCAAGGTGTTCGAGGATACGAACATTCAATCCGGTCTCTTCGGCAATTTCTCGAATCGCTGCCTGTTCCAGATTTTCGCTGCCTTCTGGGTGCCCCTTTGGCACGCACCAGTCCAAGCGACCGCCGCGATTGATTCGGCCAATTAGGGCCACCTTGAACTCACCGTCAGCCGAGAGTACGAAGCCACCCGCCGAGGTTTCCTCGACCCTGGGTCGTTTTCCTCGCTGAGCAGTCATACCCGCCAGTTTAAACCCCCATCCTGACTTGGGCCTGTGGCACGATTGAAAGCATGCAAACCGTAGCCGAAGCCTTAGGGAATCTGGAGAAATCCACCGATTCGCCGCTTTTCACCAAGCTCGGCACTCGATTTGCCGAGGCTGGCCATGAATTGGCCCTTGTCGGCGGCCCGGTTCGCGACGCATTTCTCGGGCGCAAGGCACCGGACCTCGACTTTGCCTCGACCGC
>JBJTNR010000007.1:0-9842 GCA_046074145.1 Rhodoluna sp. | reverse complement strand
TGCCACCACGATCAACATCGATTACTGGAGTGCCGTCGGTTGGGCGTTCTGAATCTTCGGTTCGTTTGCCGGCGGTAAATACGCTCTCATGCTCGAGCAAAATGACCGTGTCATCGCGAAGCCCGCTCGCTACTTCGGCATGTATGTCACGCTGCTGAGCCCATGCCTCTTGATAATCAACATAATTTGGGGCTAGGCCGGCGATTAGAAACTCGGGCATTGGTCAATTCTATTTTGGTTTGAAACGTAGAAATCAATGTAGTTATCAACAGAGCCGTTGGTTACTTAAATTCCCGCACTGGCTGGGGTCAGGATGTTAGGTGTCTCAAATTCGACCAAGAATTCGCGGGTTGACCGGATGTCGACCGACCCTTACCGGGTGGCTTGGCGAACTGAACGGAGTGCAGGTTCGGATTGAGTATCGCTTGCCTTTCAGCCGCTGCTGGCCAGCGAGAGTGAATAATCACGTCGGTCTGATTCTGCAATCGCGCAGCGGCTTGGTTTACCTGGCAAAACAATTAGAAGATTCGCGCGAAACAACCGCTTCAAGTTCATCCTCGGCCTGGTCGAAGGCGCCGGCTTGGTCCGGATTCGCAGTTTTCGCTGCGAGTCTGGTTTTGCTGACAGTCGTTTTGTTCAATCAGAAGATTGAACCCCAATCACCACCCGATAACTTGAATACGAAATCATCGAGTGGAATCGATTGTTCGTCGCAAGAAACTCGAAACGCTGTCGCTGAAAAACTTTGGAATGGCGAAAACTTTGAGGCCGCGAAATTGCAACCGACGGGTTCGCTTGAAATTGGCGGAATGCGTAAAGGGGAATATCAGTTCGCTTGCGCAGGATTCACAGAATCCATTGCAATTTATAGTTTACGAAAAGATGGTATTTGGAAATTTTCCAAAATCACCAGATCAAAACCTGACGCGAATTAAATTCCTAGTACCGAATCGAAATTGGCATCCTCAAGTCGAGATTTAACGTCGACCAGGAAGCGACTCGCGTCGGCACCATCAACCAAGCGGTGATCGTATGAAAGAGCCAAATAAACCATGCTGCGAATCGAAATTGAATCATTTCCATTTGCGTCGGTAACGACAACGGCACGTTTAGTAACGACGCCGGTACCCAAGATTGCAACCTGAGGCAGAAATACAACCGGAGTATCGAATAGTGCACCGCGCGAACCTGTGTTTGTTAGCGTAAATGTGCCACCACCGAGCTCATCTGGCTTCAGTTGGTTAGCACGAGTTCTAGCGGCCAGATCTGCAATCTGCATCGCAATTTGCGCGATGCTCAAAGTTGATGCATCGCGAATAACCGGAGTCAGCAAACCTTTTTCAGTATCAACAGCGAAAGAAATGTTTTCGGTGCCGTGATATACAACGGTTTCACCATCAATTGATGCATTAAGTTTTGGATGCACGCGAAGTGCCTCTGCAGCAGCAAGTGCGAAGAACGGCATGAAGTTTAGCTTTCCACCAGTCTTAGCTACGAATTGATGCTGAACAGCTTGGCGCAATTGAGCAATTCGAGTCACGTCAACTTCGACGACGGTGGTTAGTTGCGCAGTTGAAACCATTGATGCAACTGCGCGTTCGGCAAGAACTTTACGCAAACGAGACATCGGTTCAGTAGTTCCGCGCAAAGGCGATGCTGCACCCGGCACAAAAGCTGGACGAGCGGCCGACACTGAACCGGCACCAGAAGGCGCACCTGAACTAGCCGCAATAACGTCATCCTTGCGAATGCGTCCACCAACTCCAGTGCCGGTCAAGCGAGAAAGATCGATTCCGGCTTCGGCGGCAAGTTTGCGAACCAGAGGAGTCACGTATCCGGCGTCGACAGATGAAGTTGAAGTTGTCACCGGCGCTGCAATTACAGGTGTGGCAGCAACCGGAGTAACTACCGGAGGTGTCACTGGCGCAGGCGCGGCAACAGGAGCAACGGGTGGAGTAACAGGAGCAGCAACAGGTGGAGGGGTTGGCGCAGCTACCGGTTCGGCTGCCGGAGCAGTAGGCGCAGCCGAGGCCCCAGAACCTCCGCCAATTACCGCAAGAACCGCACCGACTTGAACGGTTTCATCTTCTTGAACCAAAATTTGTTCAACCACACCTGCGACTGGCGATGGAATCTCGGTGTCCACCTTGTCAGTTGAAACTTCAACCAGTGGTTCGTCAACAGCAACAGTGTCGCCAACCTTTTTCAACCAGCGCGTGACGGTTCCTTCGGTAACGCTTTCACCTAGGGCCGGTAGAACAACTTGTTGACTCATTTAAATTTTGCTCCTTGTGGGATCTTCTTTGATTATGCGTGCGCGTGTAGCGGTTTGCCAGCAAGAGCTAGGTGTGCCTCGCCAATTGCTTCGTTCATGGTTGGGTGTGCATGGATCAGTGTTGCAACGTCCTCCGGGTAAGCCTCCCAGTTGACTATAAGTTGAGCTTCACCAATTTGTTCACCAACGCGTGAACCAAGCATGTGCACTCCGATTACAGGTCCGTTATTACGACGAATTAGTTTGATAAAACCAGCAGTTCCAAGAATTTGACTCTTACCGTTTCCGCCAAGGTTGTATTCATAGGTCGAAATGTTTCCGGCGCCATAAGTCTCAATCGCTTTAGCTTCGGTTAGTCCAACAGACGCAACCTCTGGCTCACAGTAAGTAACCTTTGGAATTCCAGATTCATCGATGACAGCAGGGTTAAGACCTGCGATTTCTTCCGCGATAAAAATTCCCTGCTGAAATCCGCGATGAGCAAGTTGCAGACCAGGGACAATGTCTCCGGCGGCGTAGACGTTTGGCAAATTAGTCTGCAAACGATCGTTAGTTAAAACGAAACCGCGATCCATGGCCACGCCATTTTCCTCGTATCCGAGCCCAGCGGTATTTGGCCCACGGCCAACTGCTACTAGAAGGATCTCAGCCTCAAGAGATTCGCCATTTTCAAGAGTGACGGTTACATTACTTTCTGTCTGATTAACTCCCGAGAATCGCACTCCGAGTTTGAAGTCGATGCCACGCTTCTTGAATGCACGCTCTAAACCTTTGCTAACGGCCTCATCCTCGTTTGGAACCAGGTGAGGCAAACCCTCAACGATGGTTACCTCGGCGCCGAAAGAACGCCAGATAGAGGCAAACTCAACGCCAATAACTCCGCCGCCAAGAACGATTACTTTCTTCGGAACAAAATTGAGCTGCAAAGCATGTTCAGAAGTAATTACTCGTCCGCCGATTTCAAGACCAGGAAGGGAGCGGCTGTAAGAACCTGAAGCCAAGATTAGATTCGCACCGGTGTAGTAGTCGTTTCCAACTTGGATTGTGCGAGGGCCGGCCATCTTTCCTTCGCCGGAAATCACGGTCACGTTTTTTGAACTTACTAAACCTGTGAGGCCTTTAAATAAGCGGTCAACAATTCCATTTCGATACTGATTAACCGCTGGCATGTCGATGGCACCGAAAGTTGCCTGAACTCCATAGTGCGAGGCTTCTTTAACGCTGTCAGCTACTTCTGCGGAATGCAGGAGTGCTTTGGTTGGAATACAACCTCGGTGCAAGCACGTGCCGCCGAGCTTATCTTTTTCAATCAGGGCAACAGTTTTGCCCAATTGAGCCGATCGAAGAGCGGCTGCATAGCCACCGCTTCCGCCACCGAGGATTACAACGTCGAAGTTGTGGTCAGCCAATTAAAGTACTCCCTAAAAACTTGATCAACATTGCAACTTTACTACTTCCAAATTGGCTAAAAATCAGGCTAAAAAGCTTCGATTAGTTCAATCAGGGTACGTACATAAGCGCCGGTGCCACCCTTTGGCGTATAGCCATAAGCGCCACCCGAATTTTCAGCTGGACCGGCGATATCCAAGTGAGCCCAGGGGATCTCGGCGGGCACAAATTCTCTTAAAAAGTGAGCTCCAACCAGCATTCCACCGGATCGATTACCTATTTTCACATTTGCTATATCTGCAATGTCCGAATTTAAAATCGTGCGCAATTCATCTGGCATTGGCATCGGCCAGACAAGTTCACCGGCCGATTCTGCAGCGTCCTTCACCAGGTTAATTGCCAGCTCGTCTCCCATGAGCCCAGCAAATCTGTCACCCAGAGCAACCGTCGCAGCCCCGGTTAGGGTTGCCACGTCAATAATTAGGTCTGGTTTGGCTTCGGCGGCAATCGAGAGTCCGTCGGCTAGAACAAGGCGACCTTCAGCGTCGGTATTTAGAACTTCGATAGTTTTTCCATTGCGAGCCTTGATGACGTCATTTGGTCTAGCTGCACTGCCCGAAGGTAGATTTTCGGCTAGGCACAACCATGCAGTGGTTTTGACCGGAATCGCCAACTTGGCAATAGCCAAAATAGTTTGAAATACCGTGGCAGCACCTGTCATGTCATATTTCATGCCAACCATGGCTTCGGCTGGCTTTAGGCTCAAGCCCCCTGAATCAAAAGTGATCCCTTTACCTACCAACGCCACGTGCTTTTTGGCACCGCGCGGTTTAAATTCCAATTTGACCAAGCGAGGCGGCCTGGTTGAACCAGCGCCAACGGCTGTAAGTCCACCGAAACCTTGTTTTGCCAGAGCCTTTTCATCCCAAACCTCAATGCTTATCGTGGTCGCCTTAACAGCAGCTTGAATCAACTTGGTCATGCTGGCTGGGAACAGATCATTTGGAGGAGTGTTAACCAAATCTCTGGTGCCGTTTACCGCATGAGCAATGACGCTAATTCTTTTTAGATCTTTTGCATCGATCTTGTGGTTAGTAATAGCTGTGACATTGGCTAATTTGGCAAAAGTTGGCTTGCTCTTGTAACTGTTGAATTCATATGCGCCTAGCGCCGCGCCTTCAAGAAGTGCAATAACCTCTGATTTTGATAATCCGGGAAGGTCGAAAATCAGATTTGGAATCGCCATTAGATTGCGCGCGACTGAACCGCCCAAAGATCGCAGCGATTTCTCG
Source organism: Rhodoluna sp. (assembly GCA_046074145.1). Classification (GTDB taxonomy): domain Bacteria; phylum Actinomycetota; class Actinomycetes; order Actinomycetales; family Microbacteriaceae; genus Rhodoluna. Next base: position 4,886 of record JBJTNR010000007.1, on the reverse strand, counting down.
GAAAATTTTCCGTCGCCACAGCCTGCAATTGCCAATAGGGAACCCGCGTTGAAATTCAATTTGGTGAGCGAATCGGGTTTTGAGGATGCGCCCAATTGTTCCAAATCGGCACTCGCCAGCGTTGTGGTATCAACTGCTCCTTTTATAAGTTGTAGCTTGTTCGCCGTGGATTTGATTCCAACAACATACGCAGTATTAGATTTGCTTGCAGGTGCTTTGGTTGCGGTCGATATTTTCAATTGGCTCATGCCCTCAATGGTAATCCCGGGTCGAGTTAGGATTATTTCATGACCCACCGTGATCGACTTTTTGAATACCTTGATGGTTTTATCGACACACCAAAAGGTCTTCACCTGCTTGCTGGTTTAACCGGGTTTACTGACGCAGGTTCGACGTTGAATCAGGTTGCTGACCACGTGTTTGCCAATCTTGAACACGAATTAATTGTTCAATTCAGCAACGACGAATTGCTTGACTATCGTTCTCGTCGTCCAGTGATGTTCTTCGAGCGTGATCACATCGATGCCTACGAGCCTGCCGTGCTGGGTATTTATTTGGTTTATGACGAAGCCAACCAACCATTTCTTTATTTGCACGGATACGAGCCAGATTTCAAATGGGATGCGTTTAGTCAGGCTATAACCCAGTTAGTTCTAGAACTAGAAGTGGCCGATTTCACCTGGGTACATTCAATTCCTTTTCCTTTGCCACATACCCGTCCGGTCGGTGTCACAGTTTCCGGAAATCGCTCGGAAATTATTGACGCTGTCTCGGAATGGAAACCACAAACGCAGGTTCCCGGAAACGTGCTGCATCTACTCGAATACCGATTAAGCGAAATCGGCATGCCGACTGTTGGATTTGTGATGCTCGTACCTCATTACTTAAGCGACAGTGAATATCCACAATCGGCCGTCAAGGCCTTCGAGCAAATCACAGCCGCCACCGGTTTGGTTTTCCCAACCGATGCTCTACGTGATGAAGGAAAAGATTTCGAAAGAAAACTCACCGAACAAGTGTCAAAAAACGATGAGCTGGCCAAACTGATTGCAAATCTTGAACATGGATATGCCAATGAGATGAATGGACCTATCAAAGCGCCGATTTCTAAGCCTGCAACCAAAATGCCAACCGCGGAAGAGATTGCCGCTGAACTCGAAGGTTATTTGGCAACTCGACGCAAAAACGCAGCTGACGACGAATAAATGAAAAAGAGCAAAGCATTTTGGGTGATGCTTGCTGGCACGCTTGCATATCTTCTAGCGGTAACCAATAGAAGCAGCATGGGTGTTGCCGCTTTAGCGGCAACTGATCGATTTGAAGTTAATGCAGCAGCGTTATCAACGCTCGCAGTTTCGCAACTTGCCGTTTATGCAGTGATGCAAATTCCTGTGGGAATTTTGCTGGATAGATTTGGCCCAAAGCGACTTTTGCTTTTTGGTTCAATTGCCATGGGGTTTGGGCAAATCGTTGTCGGTATTGCGACTCAACTCTCGATCGCCGTAGTTGGTCGAATGTTTGTGGGTCTCGGTGACGCTTTCATATTCATTTCGCTTATCCGCTTAGTGAGTGGCTGGTATACCGGCGCACCGGCTACACGAATTCAACAGTTACTGACGAACTTCGGACAACTCGGCCAAGCGGTCAGCGCCATTCCGTTTGCTGCACTTCTTTCGATTACCGGCTGGCAATTCGCGTTTATGACACTTGGTTCAATCTCATTATTGGTGGTTTTTGTTGGTCTGATTCTCATTCAAGATGAACGCGTGCATGAACCCGAACACGCGCGTGCGGACAATCTAAAAAAAGTTATCGGTTACTTAATCGATAACGTTAGAAACCCGGGCGTGCGCATGGCATTTTGGGTTCACTTCACTCTGCAATCTGCACCATCATTTTTCAGCCTGCTCTGGGGCTATCCGTTTCTAGTTTCGGCGCAGGGTTTATCTCCGGCTTTGGCTTCAGGAGTACTAAGTAGCTTTGTTGTTATTGGCTTTTTTGTCGGCCCTGTCGTGAGCTGGTATTGCGCCAAATATCCGAGACGAAGGTCAAATTTAGTTCTCGGAATGATTTTCCTCTTAGCAACTTTTTGGTCGTTAGTCATATTCATTCCTGGAACCACGCCATTCGCAATTTTGATTTTGCTAGCCATCGTGCTTGCTTCATCGGGTTCGACATCGATGATTGCCTTCGATTACGTAAGAACCTTTGTACCTAAAAATCGAATGGGAACGGCTAGCGGTTTTGTGAACGTGGGCGGATTCTTGGCGACTTTTTCGATGATGTTTATCGCCGGGGTAATCCTTGATTTGGTTCAGGAAATAAGGATCAAATCTGGAGAAGGGGCAGCACCGCTTTACAGCGCCATGGGCTTCAAATGGGCGATGTCGGTTCAGTTGGTCGCCCTGGTGCTCGGAGCCGCCTTGTTCCTATTCGAACGGAGCAAGGCTCGGCTAAAAATGTTTGAAGACGAGGGAATAAAAATGCGCCCCACTCGGGTTGTGATTGGTGAGCGATTAAGGCGCAAAACACGGTAAATGGGCGTTATCCCGACTGATTTTCTGTCATAATTCTCTTAGACCCAGTCGTCGTTCTTTTTGAATGAACTTGACATGGGTCTTAGTAATGCCCGAAATCGAATTGCTTTTTAAAAGCACGGGGGAATCGAAAGGATAGAGTCTTGGCCAAAAAAGCTGCAGTCAACGACAAGAAGTCAAATGGCATCTTGGCGAAGTTGAGCGCTTCTGCTAAAACTCTGGGGACATCGAAGGTTGCTAAGAGCAAGGAAACCAAAAAAATTTCAACCCCTAAACCGGCTGCAAAAAAAACCGCAGCTAAACCGGCCGCTAAACCGGTAGCTAAACCTGTCGCCAAAAAAACCGCTACTAAGCCAGCGGCAGCCAAAACCACCGTTGCGAAGACTAAGCCAGTTGCAAAAACAGCTGCAACAAAAAAGACCGCCACCAAGCCTGTTGCAAAAGCTGCATTAAAAACTGCAACGAAACCAGCCGCTAAGGGCAAGGCAGCTGCAATTCCAGCAGGCAAAGCAAAACCAGCTAAAGCGACAAAGGGAATTGCCGGTTTAGGTGATGACGAGGAAGAGATCGATGACGACGGCGAGGAAGATCTCGAATCAGTCGAAGAAATCGTGGCCGAAGCTGGCGCAGCAGTAGACATCGCGGCAGAGGAATTACTTCCTGAAGAAGAAGCCGACGAAGACAAATTAGTTGTTCCTGAAGGGGCAATGGTTCTTTCTAGTCGCGAAGAAGACGACATTCCGGCGCAAACCACAACCATTACCGGGGCAACCGCCGACCCGGTAAAAGATTATTTAAAGCAAATTGGTAAAGTTGCTCTGCTTAACGCCGAACTCGAAGTCGAGTTGGCCAAGCGTATCGAAGCCGGTTTGTTTGCAGAAGAAAAAGTAGCTACCGACAAGCGTCTGTCTCGCGACATGGAACGTGATCTGAAATGGGTAGTTAAAGATGGGCAACGCGCTAAGAGTCACCTTTTAGAAGCGAACCTTCGTCTAGTAGTTAGCCTTGCGAAACGATACACCGGTCGTGGAATGCAGTTCCTGGATTTAATCCAAGAAGGAAACCTTGGTCTGATTCGCGCAGTAGAGAAGTTCGACTACACAAAGGGATACAAATTCTCGACTTACGCAACCTGGTGGATTCGCCAAGCGATTACTCGTGCGATGGCAGACCAGGCTCGAACCATTCGTATTCCCGTGCACATGGTTGAAGTCATCAATAAATTGGCACGTGTGCAGCGTCAGTTGCTTCAAGACCTTGGTCGCGAACCTACTCCCGAGGAACTGGCTCGCGAATTAGATATGACTCCTGAAAAAGACGTTGAAGTGCAGAAATACGGTCGCGAGCCTATTTCACTTTCAACCCCTCTTGGCGAAGACGGCGACAGCGAATTCGGAGACTTGATCGAAGATACCGAAGCTGTTGTCCCGGCCGATGCCGTTGGTTTCACAATGTTGCAGCGTGAACTCGAGAGAATTCTCGATTCCCTGCACCCTAGAGAAGCTGGTGTAATTCGCAGCCGATTCGGTCTTGGCGATGGCGTTCAGAAAACTCTGGATCAGATTGGCGAAGAATTCGGAGTCACGCGCGAACGTATACGACAAATCGAATCTAAGACAATGTCGAAACTTCGCCACCCTTCTCGCTCGCAGATGCTGCGCGATTACTTAGAAAACTAAAAGATGTTTTACGTTCCAGCCATTTTGATCGGGCGTTTAGTCCGAACAATGGTGAGAATGGTCAGACCCGGTGGTGGCTCAGCCTTGCCGGGTCTGGTTCTTTCAAAAATCGCACCAGGTTTGTTGGCTTCGACTTTAAATAAATTTCCGGATGGCCTGATCGTTATTACCGGCTCGGCCGGAAAATCCACGACGACCAAAATGCTGGTAGCAATCGCACGCGACCACGGCAAAAGAGTTTTTACCAACCCTTCGACCGCAAACATCGAACAAGGGTTCTTTTCGTCGATCATCGAGCAAAGTTCAATTGCCGGTGCCCTTGAAGGGGATGTGGCAATTCTAGAAATGGACGAGGGCCATGCCGCTGCCATCACCAAGCGCATCGCTCCTAGACAAGTCACTTTGCTAAATGTGATGGAAGATCAATTGGATAGGTTCGTAGATCCCGCACTCGTACGCGACATGCTGGCGACGGTTGCTTCTCGAACCACTGGTGCTGTAATTCTCAACGCGGACGATCAAAACATTTTGCAAATTAATAAATCAATTGAGGCAAAGAGTGCTTCTTGGTTCGGGATCGCGAAAGAGCTAATCGACGGCACAGTTCACGGATTGGGGTCGGCTCCTACTTACCTTGAAAACATTGACCGTCCGATAACGGATTCAGAGG
>JBJTNR010000006.1:0-3755 GCA_046074145.1 Rhodoluna sp. | reverse complement strand
CTCCAGAAGCGCCGGCAACAGAGACAATCGTGCAACCCCAACCGGTTGTCGACGAATCGTGGCCAAGTTATTTCGGTTATGTGATTGGAATTGGTTCCGCCGGTTTTGCGTCGGTCGGCGCGTTCCGCGGCGCGAGAGTGTTACGGGCGAAACGAATGCTTAAGAAATTTAGCTAAAGATAATTGTGCGATCGCCATCGAGCAAAACTCGACGTTCGGCGAACCAGCGCACGGCTTGAGTAAGAGTTTTTGATTCGACATCTTGGCCAATCGAAACCAATCGCTTGGCAGAGTCGGAGTGCTCAACGCGAACCACGTTTTGTTCGATGATTGGACCTTCATCGAGATCGGCTGTAACAAAGTGCGCGGTTGCACCGATGAGTTTCACGCCGCGAGCGTGTGCTTGCGCGTAAGGGTTTGCGCCCTTGAATCCAGGCAAGAAAGAGTGGTGAATGTTAATAATTTTGCCTTCAAACTCTTTACAGAACTCTTCGCTCAAAATTTGCATGTAGCGCGCTAAAACAATTAGCTCGATGCCCGCACTCTTAATATAGGTACGAAGCATTTGCTCGAACGCACGCTTGTCGTTTTCAGATTTAATGGCGTGCTCTTCGAAAGGCACACTGTAAAACTCGGCAAGCGCCGAAAGGTCTGAGTGATTTCCAAAAACTGCAGGAATTTCGACCGGCAATTGACCTGCACGCTGACGGAATAAAATGTCGTTGAGGCAGTGCGCACTCTTTGAAACCAAAACTAGGGTCTTCATCTTTCGACCAACCACGTCGAGCTCCCAAGTCATGCCATATTTATTGGCAATCGGTTCGATCTGTGAAACGAAATCGGCTCGCGGCACCGATGACTCAATCTGCAGGCGCATGAAAAAGCGGCCAGTATCCTCGGAGGCAAATTGTGATGACTCAGTGATGTTGCCGTTAGCCGCCACGATGGCACCCGAGATGGCGTGCACGATGCCCGGTTGGTCTTTACAGACGAGGGTGAGCACCCAGTGAGTGGCGGAATTGGTCATAGGGTCAAGTTTAGGTTTAGTCGAGTGGCTTGTTCTTGCGCTGGCTCGAAATGGCTTGAACGGCAATCCAGACTCCAAGGGCTATGCCAACAACGATCATGGCGCCTCCAATGAGTACCGGCAGTGGCAGATCAGTCATATTCGTAAAGAACCCCATTATTAATATCCCCCCACGGGATTTATTCAGCATAACTAATAAAAAATTCAATTTTTGAGGTTTGGCCTACGGCGTGGTCAGCTTAGACGGGTCGGGCTCGAGGAGCCAAAATGTTAGACTCGACCCATTCGACCGCCATTTTTAGGGATTTTTCATGTCAAAACTTCCAAGTTCCTTCAATTCGCCCCTTAGCGAAACCGACCCGGAGATCGCCGCGGTTCTAGCCGCCGAGCTCGACCGCCAGCGTCACACCCTCGAGATGATTGCCAGCGAGAACTTTGTGTCGCGCGGAGTGCTTCAAGCGCAGGGATCAGTTTTGACTAACAAATATGCCGAAGGTTATCCGGGCAAGCGTTACTACGGCGGCTGTGAAGCAGTTGACGTTGCCGAAAACTTAGCCCGCGATCGCGCGAAGGCATTGTTTGGCGCCGATCACGCAAACGTGCAACCTCACTCTGGTGCTTCGGCAAACGCCGCGGTGCTTATGGCGCTGGCAAACCCTGGTGACAAAATTCTTGGCCTCGAACTCGCACACGGTGGTCACCTCACACATGGAATGCGATTGAACTTTTCGGGAAAAATGTACGAGGCGCACTCGTACGAGTTGAACCCAGAAACATTTTTGGTTGACATGGATATCGTGCGCGCGCGTGCACACGAAGTAAAGCCGGCGGTAATAATTGCAGGGTGGTCGGCATATTCACGTCACTTAGATTTTGCCGAATTTAGAAAAATTGCCGACGAGGTTGGCGCGAAACTTTGGGTCGACATGGCTCACTTTGCTGGTTTGGTTGCAGCGGGTTTACACCCGAGCCCGGTTCCATATGCAGATGTTGTTTCGACCACCGTGCATAAAACTCTTGCCGGTCCTCGCTCTGGTTTGATTCTTTGTAAAGAGGAATTTGCAAAGAAGATTGACTCGGCAGTTTTCCCTGGTCAACAGGGTGGCCCATTAATGCACGTGGTTGCAGCAAAAGCAGTTGCATTTAAAGCGGCCGGCACCGAAGAATTTAAAGATCGTCAAAAGCGCACCGTTGAGGGCGCAGCAATTATTGCAAACCGCCTAATGCAAGACGACGTAACTTCGAACGGCGTTCAGGTTTTGACCGGTGGCACTCAGGTTCACCTAGTGCTGGTTGATTTGCGCAATGCGCCGATTGACGGAAAGCAAACCGAAGACCTTCTGCACGAAGTTGGCATCACCGTAAACCGCAACTCGGTACCGAATGATCCGCGTCCACCTTTGGTCACCTCGGGTGTTCGCATCGGAACTCCGGCACTTGCCACCCGCGGTTTTGGCGCCGAAGAATTTACCGAGGTTGCCGAAGTAATTGCCAGCGTGCTCAAGCCAAACCCAGACATCGCCGCGCTTCGAGCACGCACTCGCAAACTCACCGATGCCTTCCCGCTATATAACGGTCTAGAAGACTGGTAAGCCAATGACTGCCGTTCGCCTAGACGGCCTTGCCACTGCGAAAGCAATCAAGGCCGAATTAGCCGAGCGCGTGGTTCACCTAAAACAAAAAGGAATTACCCCGGGACTTGGCACGCTCTTGGTTGGCGACGATCCTGGTTCGCACAGCTACGTTGCCGGAAAACATCGTGATTGTGTCGAAATTGGAATGCACTCGATTCGCGTCGACCTTCCGGCATCGGCATCTGCCGCCGACGTGCGAAGTGCGATTCGTGATTTCAACGAAGCCAAAGATGTCACCGGATTCATTGTGCAGCTTCCACTTCCGTTCGGCATCGATACCAACGAAATGCTAGAGCTGATTGATCCGGCAAAAGATGCCGATGGTTTACACCCAATCAACCTCGGAAAGCTTGTGCTCGGAGTAAACGGAGAATTAAATTCACCACTGCCTTGCACGCCTGCCGGAATTGTCGAACTGCTTAAGCGTCACCAGGTGCCAACTTCGGGTGCCGAAGTTGCGGTGATTGGACGCGGAGTCACCGTAGGTCGTCCGCTTGGGCTGTTGATGACTCGCAAGGGAATTGATTCGACGGTGACTATGCTGCACTCGGCATCGCGCGATTTAGAGCACGCGGTAAAGCGCGCAGATATTGTTGTTGCCGCACTAGGCGTCGCGCACTTTGTGCAACCGGAATGGATCAAACCTGGCGCAGCCGTGCTTGATGTTGGAATTACACGAGTTGAAAATTTTGAAGGTTCGGGAAACGCGAAACTAGTTGGCGACGTTCACCCGGATGTCGAAAAAGTTGCCGGTTACCTATCGCCGAATCCTGGCGGAGTTGGCCCGATGACCAGAGCAATGCTGGTCAAAAATGTTGTTGACGCAGCTTCTATTTAGAATCGAGATCTAATCGCCCAAAGGTCGGCAAAGACCGGGTGGAATAGCGTGCTGGCAAGATAGCCAACTCCCGATGAACCACCACTGCCAGGCTTTCTGCCGATGGTGCGCTCAACCATTTTCACGTGACGATAGCGCCACTCCTGCAAGCCTTCATCCAGGTCGACCAAAGCTTCACAAACCATTGCAGCCTCGGGGTCGTTTCGGTGCACGTCGAGCAGCACTTCTTGCACGTCCTCGTGCTCGCTGTAACCAAC
>JBJTNR010000005.1:0-5359 GCA_046074145.1 Rhodoluna sp. | reverse complement strand
GCGTGGGCGAAACTAATTTTGCCGGCAACGTTGGCAACTTTATTTGCCTGATCGGCAGATACCTGTTGGTAGAACTCGTCCTCGGCGACGTCGAAAAGACCATAACTAAGACTCGAAGCGCCCCGATTAATAACGTCTCCGTAGGCGGTTGCTATGGAAGCTGGAGCAACTTTCAAAAATAGTGAATTAGCGTCAACCGGAATTGCGCCAACATCAGTGCCAGGAACTTCGGGGATTTTCGTTCCGGGCATCAACGCTATGTTGTACCAAAGCAGGTATTTACTGCGCGGGGTCTCCTGCTGCAGAACCAGCATTTGAGGCGGTAAAGAGTCGGCTGCGTCATCAGTTACGACCATCGCGGTTCGAGGCCAAGTTTCGGTAGCCGCCGGAAGGCTTAGCGTGATCGGTTGGCCCAAAATTGCTGGCAGCGCAGGAACTTTTGCCGATCTACTTCTAAGTACGTAGTAGGCAGTTCGCTGTTGCAAAGCCGGGCCGGCAAATCTAGGAGTTAGTACTTTTTTATCCGAAGCCACGTCTGCATCGGCCGTAACTTTTGAAATGTCTTTTACGATTCGGTCAATTTGACCGCCGAGTAATGCTGGCGGTGGCAATTGCGGACCACTCGGGGTCGGCGATGAGCTGGCGCTTGGCGTTGGCTCGGGAGTACAAGCGGTGGTTGCAAATAAAACCGAAATGGCAACTGGAATCGCAATTAGTGCACGCCCGGCGGCTCGTCGTCCGCGAACTGGCGCATTGCCCTTGGCTCGTTTTACTCGATAGCGAGGAGGTTTCGGCGGTGCCGGGGTTCGACGTCTCGGACCACGAGAGCGTCTCATGTTTCGGTACGCAATCATATTTAGCAAGATTGCGGCTAGCAGCGAAACTGCTCCGGCAGTCATTAATACATTGGACCAAAACAAATCATTCGGAACAGGCCAAACGATTGAGATCGAACTCGCTGTCGGTTTAATGCCATCGCTGGCAACTAACACTGCGCCTTCATCGTTTTTATCAACTTTTAAATGCGCCGATACCACCGAGTCGACTTCCGTGCGCCATAAATCCGAACCAATTGGCGAATCAATATTTGGAACACCATCTTTTGATTCCTGCACCAATTGCTTTTTCGCCAACTTCACGGTGTCAAAACTCGAAGTGCCAATCCAAGCTGCAACGTCAGATTCGCGACCCGACGCTAAAAAGGTTGAGCCCGATCCATGGATGTACACGGTCGGATTTCCCGGATGTGCCTTTAGCACCGAATTTGGAATCAACACGAGAGACTTCGCGCTTTCAAGTTGAATCGCTTGGGATATTTGAGAGGGTGGTGCCCAAATTGTGCGCTGGGCTAGACCAGTAAGTAGAAGGGTTACCGAGATGACGAAAAGCAGTGCAGCAATCAAAAAGCGCATGCGAATCCAATCAGGGTAAACTTGGCATAGGCGTAAATTGCCTTCACTATTCTAACCAAGTGCCCTAGGAGCCTCATTTGTCAGGCGAAGATACGCAGTTTCCCGTAGTTCTAAGGGGCTACGACCGCGGTGTTGTCGACGATGCCCTGTTAGACCTTCGTAAAGAATTAATGCACCTGTCGGCCCAAAATGCGCAATTGGCTCAGGAGCTCAAAGCAAATCAAACTCGCCTAAGCGAATCCGAAGCCGCACTGGCAGAGGCAGCCGATCCAACCTATTCCGGCGTTGGCGCCAAAGCTGCTCTGATCTTGAGCACTGCCGAAGATCAGGCATTGAACCTAATCTCAGACGCTCAACGCGAAGCCGAACATCGTCAAAACGAATTGCACATCGAAATCGAAAACATTCGCGGTGAAGCCAAGGGTTACTACGATTCGCTGGTAGCCGAGGCTCAACGTCGAGCCGATCGAATTATGGCAGCCGCCCGAAGCGACTACGAAGAACTTGTTTCCAAAGCTCGTTCTGAAGCAACTCGTATCACCGAAGAAAATATCCGTGAAGTTGGCTCGATCCGCGGATTGATTTCAACCGAAGTTGCCAAAATGCGGGCAACTGCAAAACGCGAAATCGAAGCCATGAAATCTGCCGTCGAGCGTGACCTGGCGGAGCGCAAACTTATGGCTTTCCGTGATCAGACCCGCGATTTGGATTTTGACTCAGCCAACGCAATTTTGACCGACCAAGCCAGAATCGATTTAGAGCTTGAACTAACAGCCCGTCGAGCCGAGGCTGAGGCAGAGTATTTGCGCAAGCACCAAGAGGCGGTGGCTACCACTCAGAAATATCTGGATGACGCAAACTCACAGTTAGCCGATGCCCTAACGCGAGCAAATGCCGCACGCCTCGAGGCAGAAACACTTGAAGCGGCAGCTATTTCGGTGAATCAGCAAACCACAAACGCAACCCGCAAGAAAGCAGACGCCATCATTGCCGCTGCCGAAGCCGAAGCCCGCGAAATTTTGTCAAAGGCCCACGTAGAAATCGAGCAAAATCACAAGGCCGCGAAGGCGGCTCTCGAAAGAATCAATTCCGAGCGTGACTCGGTCGAGGTCTATCTAAAGAACCTGCGCAATGTCTTGCAGGGTTCTGCCGGCCAAAACTAAAGTTTTACCGACAAACCCGCTAGGTTTGAAACCATGCAGGGGAACTTCAAAATCAGTAACGCTTATCAAATCGGCCTGCTCGGTGGCCTCGGAGTCTTAACCGCGCTTCTAATCGGTGGCGCCATCGCCTCAATGGCCAATTTGATTACCTATGTTGCAGCTGCGATCTTTTTAGCACTTGGCTTTGAGCCAATGATTGCCGAACTAACCAAAAGAGGTCTAAAACGCAAGTGGGCAATTCTTACCGTGATGGCTCTGTTGGTAGCAATCATTGGGTTTATAGTTGCAGCAATTTTGCCGACCCTAGGCAGTGAGGTCGCGCACTTCATAAAAAGTGCACCGATTTTTTTCACCAGCATTAAAGATGTCCCGTTGATTTTAACTTTGGATTCCCAATTCGATGGGGCAATCTCAGATGCCCTAAACAACGCTGGAAGTTTTCTAAGTAATTCTTCAAACTGGCCAAAAATGCTTGGTGGCATATTGCAGGTTGGTATTTCCATTTTCAATGGAGCATTTGGTGCTCTAATTGTTTTGATTTTAACTTTGTATTTCATGGCTTCGCTAAGTTCATTCAAAGAGTGGACCTACCGCCTGGTTCCAAATTCTCGTCGTGAAAAATTTAAAGTACTTTCTGAGCAGATTGCTGAATCGGTAGGTCGCTACGTAATTGGGCAGGTACTGATTGGTCTAATCCAATCTGTTGTGGTTTTCATCATGCTTTCGGTGCTCAATGTTCCGTTTGCACTTGTCCTAGCTGCAATCGCGTTTTTATTGGGATTAATTCCGCTAGTCGGCACAGTTACCGCAGCCGCAATTGCGACACTGGTTGCACTGAGCGTTTCCCCAAATACCGCTTTGATCGTTGGAATCATTTACCTGATTTACATGCAGGTTGAGGCTTACTTGATAAGCCCACGCATAATGAGTCGTGCGGTAAAGGTTCCAGGAGCAGTAATTGTTATCGGGGCTCTTGCTGGGGGCACGATTCTCGGTGTGCTAGGTGCGCTGGTGGCTATCCCTGTTGCAGCATCGGTGATGCTAATTCTGCGTCAGGTCTACGTTCCTTATCAAAACCAGCGCTAAGAAATTTCGAAAGTTTCCGACAGCGGATACGCGCTCGGATTAACAGCCTTCACTATTTCGTTAAGTACGCGCGCCGTAGACGGTTCCCCTACCCAAAGGTGTTTCGCATCTGCGACATCGATGATTTGGGCAGATGGCACCACGGCAAAGCGTTTTCTGGCTTCTTCGGGTTTTAGATAGTCATCATGTTCCGGAATCAATGCGATGAGCGTCTTGTCGCTTCCCTCCCACTTAGCTAAATCTTCTCCACTAGCGCGATGCAACGGTGGTGACAACAGAATTGCTCCGTGGATTTGTTTGTCTGAACCGTATTTGATTGCCAATTCCGTACCGAAGGACCAGCCCACAAGCCAAAGGTTTGGAAGGCCTCTTTGTTTCGCAAATGCAAGCGCTGCCTCGACGTCATGCTGTTCTGTAATTCCATTTCCAAATTCACCTTCGCTGGTGCCGCGATCGGAAGTAGTTCCACGGGTATTGAACCTAAGCACCGCGATGTTAGCTAGTGCCGGCAGTCGATTCGAAGCTTTTCGCAAAACGTGAGAATCCATAAAGCCGCCGTGGGTTGGCAGTGGATGCAAGGTAATTAAAGTTGCAACCGGATCTCCGGTGATTGGCATCACCAGTTCGCCAACTAGTTTTAGGCCATCCGAGGTGTTGAGGGTTATCTCTTCGCGAATTGCAGGAAGCTCAACACCAGAACGGATTTCAATAATCTCGCTCATAGCAGTGGGCCTTGGAAGGATTTCCAACAGGCATTGTGAAAATGACGACGAGTGTCCAAACCGCGGACCGAATCCCAGGCAACCATGTGGCTAACGCCCTTGGTGATTTGCAGGTGGCAATGCGGACAGACCCAAGTCTTGTCATCCTCGGCTCTTGCGCCAACGCTGGACTGAGTGGTGTACTCCACTCCTCGTTTAATTTCGGTACGACGAATTCCTAGGCGAAGAGTAGATAGGTCTAGTTCTTCTGATTCGGGTTTCTTTTTTGATCCGCGCGGGCGATTGCTTCGCGGCATTAGTACCAACCGAGCTTGTCAGAGTGCGCCAGCGCACCACAAGGAGCCCCGTAACGACCCTTGATGTATTTGGCACCCCAACGAATTTGGGTTTCCGGATTCGTTAGATAATCGGCGCCTTCGGTAGCCATTTTGCTCGCCGGAAGTGATTGCGGAATTCCGTATGCGCCAGAACTTGTATTTCTGGCGTTGTAGCGCCAGTTAGACTCGCGTGTCCAAAGTTTTACCAAACAGGAATACTGATCTTCCCCGAGCCCCATGCTGGTGAGCAATTTGAATGCGTATTCTTTGGCAGAACCTGGCTCTGGTGCACCGGCATCCTCAACGAACATGGCTGCGGCATCGGCTCCAGTTAGAACGCTAAACCCGCCTCGGGTGAAGGTAATGGTTTGAGTGCTTGAGAAACCATAGGTTTGTTGACCGGCTTCAGCGCTGTAATCATAAATTTGCATGGTGTCGGCGCTTGCCATCGTTCCCGAATAAGGGTCAACGATCGAAACTAATACGAAGCCGGCACTAAAAATGAATCCCCAAATTGGTCGCAGCGCATGACGCTTAAGCTTCGGCAACCTAGGTCGCTTGTGTCCAGTACTTTCGAGCCTGGCGTCGATTTTATTGAGCGCACGACGAGACAGGCTCGGCTTAATCGCCTCGTGTCTGCCCATTTACGCCTCTTTCGT
>JBJTNR010000004.1:0-7250 GCA_046074145.1 Rhodoluna sp. | reverse complement strand
ACTTTATGTAGACGGACAGCTAATGGGATTTGCTGAACATGGTGAAACGATCCATGAATTAAAGCCAAACGCCATTGCCAAGCAACGCAGCGAAATCGGAATGGTTTTTCAGAAATTCAACCTGTTTCCCCACTTGACGGCACTCGAAAATGTGATCGAGGCACCGGTCGGGGTAAAGAAATTCTCCAAAGCAGAAGCAACCAAAAAAGCGGAGGCTCTTCTAAAGTCGGTTGGGCTGAGCGACAAGGCAAATCATTATCCATCGCAACTTTCTGGCGGTCAGCAACAGCGAGTAGCGATTGCAAGAGCGCTGGCTATGGAGCCGAAATTAATGTTGTTCGATGAGCCGACATCGGCCCTCGACCCAGAACTGGTTGGTGATGTGCTCGACGTAATGCGAAAGCTCGCCGAGAGTGGCATGACCATGATTGTTGTGACCCACGAAATCGGTTTCGCTCGCGAAGTCGCCGATCGGGTCGTTTTCATGGATGCCGGGGTAGTAGTCGAAGACGGAACTCCGAGCCAAGTAATCGATAAACCACAAAACGCCCGCACCAAAGCATTCATTAACAGCGTTCTCTGAGGCGGTAGGCTCATAGGGGAAATTCCCCGATAGGAGACACATTGATTAAGAATAAATTTGCCGGCGTAGCAATGCTAGCGACCATCAGCATTTTTGCTTTGGCTGGTTGCTCATCAAGCGCTACAGATGCCCCTGCGAAAGACGATGGAACTATTGCTATCGATCAAGCCGCAGCAGACTTAGTTCCTGCTGAATTTAAAGACGGAATTAGCGTTGCATCAGACATCCCATATGCTCCAATGGAGCTTTTTGATGAGAATGACAACCCGACCGGTTTCGACTATGACCTATCTCAGGCTCTTGCCGCAAAGCTTGGCGTCGAGTTTTCATTTGAAGACCAAGACTGGGATGGAATCATTCCTTCACTTCAGTCAGGAACACACGACATCATCATGTCGGGCATGAACGATACAGAAGAACGCCAAAAAGTCCTAGACTTCGTTGACTACTTCAACGCTGGTTTCGCAGTCGTGGTCGCCAAGGGTAACCCTGAAGGAATTAACAACTTTGCCGACCTATGTGGTCAAACCGTTGCAATCCAGACTGCCACCGCTCAGATCGATTTGATCAACGCGGTGAACCCTTCTTGCGATAAGAAGATTGAAGTTCTAGAGTTCCCAACCGATGGTGACGCACAGAATGCAATCCGCGCTGGTAAGGCAGTTGCAGGTGTAAACGATGGTCAGGTTGCCGCTTACACAGCTCAAACTGCTGGTGACGGAAAATACTTCGAAATCGTCACTCCAACCGACGCTCCTGATGGCTACTCAGCTGTACCAACCGGTATCGGAGTGCTAAAGGCAAACACCGGACTAACCGCTGCAATTCAGGCTGGACTTAAGTCACTTATTGCCGACGGAAACTACGCCAAGTTGCTAGCCAAATGGAACCTATCTGCATTTGCTGTAACTGACGCAACCATCAACGGCACCAACTAAGCAAATATTCGATCGGAGGTTCGCGAAAGCGAGCCTCCGTTCGCATTTAATCTGTAAGAATCGAACCATGCCCGAAGCAGCGCAAATCTCTCACGTCGAGACTGTTGCCGACGCCGAAAGGCTCGCCGCGTTTTTTAAGTCGGTCTGGCGTAGCGAAGAAGACGTAGTCCCATTCGATTTGATTTTGGCGATGATTCACGTTGGCGGTTATGCAACCATGGCGACTGCCAACTCTGAGGTAGTTGCGGGTTCATTGGGTTTCCAGGGGGAATTCGATGGAGTCAGAGTGCTTCATTCTCATGTCACAGCATCGACTAGGCGCGGTGCAGGGCTTGCGCTCAAGGAACATCAATTTGCTTGGGCCAAAGCTCGAGACCTTGCCGCTATCACCTGGACTTTTGATCCGCTTGTCCGCAGAAATTGCGTTTTCAATTTTCAAAAATTAGGCGCAGTAGCGGTTGAGTATCTACCAAATTTCTACGGAACAATGAATGACCAAATTAATGCCAACGATGAATCCGACCGACTATTTGCCTTCTGGTCGCTGAACTCTTCAGTCAAAAATTTGAATCTATCGGATACAAAAACCCCAAATATTGCAATCAAAAACGACGATGGCAAACCATCCGTGATTGCCTATGACGCGGATCAAGCATTCTGGGTAGAACTTCCAGAAGACATCGAACAACTTAGAAAAACCGATGCAAACCTAGCCAAGGTCTGGCGACTAGCTGTGCGTGAGGTTGTCGCTGCAAAACTTAATGCCGGCTGGGTAATTAATGCCGTGTCGGCTGATAGAAAAGCCATTTTGGTAGAACCACGATAAGAGGAATGCATATGAAACTAGAAGCCGTTGAATTAATTCGATTGAATGTTCCATTGAAATCAGCTTTTAGAACCTCTTTCTCGTCGGTCAATCTGCACCAGGTCGTGTGGGTTCACGTGATCACCGATCAAGGCGAAGGTTGGGCAGAGTGCGGTGCCAACGAACGCCCTGATTACTCGAGCGAATATCACACCGGCGCAATGGCTGTGCTTAAAGAATTCATAATTCCCGATTTGATGGCACTTGGAGACGATTTAACTGCTGAAGCGGTAGCACCAACCTTGCACTGGATGAAGCAGCACCGCATGGCTAAGGCTGCTATCGAAACCGCAATTCTCGATGCCCAACTTCGCGCCTCTAATACATCTTTCGCGAAATTCTTCGGATCCACTCGTGACAAAGTTCCGGCTGGAGTCTCAGTGGGCATAATGGATTCGCTGCCTGAACTTATGGGCTTCGTCGAAGGCTACCTAAATGATGGTTATGTGCGAATTAAGTTGAAGATCGAGCCAGGTTGGGACTACGAGCCTGTCAAACTCGTGCGAGAAACTTTTGGTTCAGATCTTCTACTGCAGGTCGATGCCAATACCGCCTACACCCGCGATGATTTCGATTTGCTGAAACGCCTGGATGAATTCAATTTGCTGCTTATCGAGCAACCGATTTTTGAAGAAGATTTGCTCGGACACGCAAAGTTAGCTGATTACATTGATACGCCGGTTTGTCTTGATGAAACAATTATTTCGGCAGACATAGCCCGTGATGCCATCGAAATCGGCGCAGCGGAAATCATAAATATCAAACCAGCTCGAGTTGGTGGTTATCTAGAGGCCGTTAAAATTCACGATATTTCGGTCGCTAATAAGATTCCAGTCTGGTGCGGTGGAATGCTCGAAACCGGCATCGGACGTGCAGCCAATTTGGCGCTGGCAGCAATGCCAGGATTCACCTTGCCGGGGGACACCTCGGCATCATCAAGATATTTTGAAACTGATTTAACAGAACCGTTTGTTCTAGTTGATGGCCACATTTTGGTGCCGGCTGGCCCTGGAATTGGAGTGGATCCAATTCCTGAAATTATTGATCGCTTTGCAGTTTCCCGCGAATGGATTAAGCGCTAGTTGATTTTGATTTCTCGGCAAAATAGCAAGCCGGGCATAGAGATTCATACGTGACATGCACTCCATCGATGGCAACTTGTTCACCGTCGAATATGAATCTGCCATCAACCAAACGTGCGTTAAACATTGCTTTCCGTCCGCAGCGGCAGATAGTTTTGAGTTCTTCTAGGCTGTGTGCAATCTCGAGCAATCGCAGACTACCCGGGAATCCATTGGTTAGAAAATCGGTACGAATTCCATAGGCAAGCACTGGAACATCATCTAGCACGGCAATTTCGAGAGCTTGATCGACTTGTTCTCGAGTGAGAAATTGTGCTTCGTCAAGAAGCAGACAAGCGATCGCCTTACCAGTTTTTGCGGCAAATTCATCGGCTATGCGATTGAATTCATTGCGTAGGTTCAACCCAGGAGTGATCAGAAAATCGACCTGACGATCTACTCCAAGTCGACTGAGAATAGCTTTATCGCCCTTTACGTCGACTGCTGGTTTGGCCAAGAGCACATGCTGCGACCGTTCTTCGTAATTATGTGCAGCTTGCAAGAGTGCGGTGCTTTTACCACTGTTCATAGCCCCGTGGCGAAAGTAGAGCTTGCTCATTACTCGTAGCTGCGGAACGCAATAACGGCGTTGTGACCACCGAAACCAAACGAGGTGCTTAGCGCCAAGATCTTTCCGTCTGGAAGTTTGCGCGGACTAGTTACCACGTCAAGTGGAATTTCCGGATCTTGATTTTCTAAGTTGATAGTCGGCGGTGCAACTTTTTCGTGAAGAGCCAGAATTGTAAAGATTGCTTCGATTGCACCCGCGCCACCGAGCAGGTGACCGGTAGAGGCCTTGGTAGCCGAAACAATCAGATTGCCGGTGTGATCACCGAAAACTCGTTTTAGCGCGGTGTACTCGGCGATGTCGCCTACCGGAGTGCTAGTCGCATGAGCGTTAATGTGCACCACATCTTCGGGCTTGGCATTTGCCTGCTTCAACGCGGCAACAACGGCACGGGCCGCACCGGTTCCCTCTGGGTCTGGTGCGGTGATGTGGTGTGCGTCAGAGGTTACTGCTCCACCAACCAACTCAGCATAAATTTTTGCTCCACGAGCCTTTGCGTGCGCTTCAGTTTCGAGAACGAGCGCTCCGCCGCCTTCGCCCATTACGAAACCATCGCGGTTTACGTCGTAAGGTCGTGAAGCAGCTTTTGGGTCATCGTTTCGACGTGAAAGTGCGTGCATTGCGGCGAATGCCGACACCGGCATCGGGTGAATTGCTGCTTCAGATCCACCAGCAACCACGACGTCGATGTCGCCGGTCAGAAGTCGGTTGAGAGCATTTGAGATTGCTTCGGTTGAAGAAGCACAAGCTGATACAGCGGTGCGAACGCCTCCACGTGCCGCGATATCCATGCCCACGGCCGCCGCCGGACCATTTGGCATAAGCATCGGAACAGTCATCGGTAGAACTCGACGCGGACCTTTTTCTTTCAAAGTGTCATATGCGTCTAGCAGCGTCCAAACGCCACCGATTCCGGTAGCAAATTCAACGGCTAAACGTTCAGGGGCAACATCGGGTTTTCCCGCGTCGGCCCATGCCTCGCGCGCTGCGATTAGGGCAAATTGACTAGATGGATCCAACCGCTTTGCTTCTTGCGGAGTCAAAATTTCGGCGGCCTTAACTTTGGCCTGGCCGGCAAATGTAACTGGAACCTCATACTTGGCCACCCAGTCTTGCTCGAGAGTCGAGATACCCGATTCACCAGCAAGCAGGGCGGTCCAAGTTGAGCGAACGTCACCACCTAGCGGGGTGGTTGCCCCGATTCCAGTGACGACAATCTTTTGAGTCAATTTATTTGAAGCCTTTATTACTGTGCGTTGGTGATGTAGTTAACTGCATCGCCCACGGTAAGAAGGTTTTTAACCTCTTCGTCAGGAATCTTTACGCCGAACTTGTCCTCTGCGTTGACCACGATGGTCATCATCGAGATTGAGTCGATGTCTAGGTCGTCAGTAAATGACTTGTCCAGTTGCACTGCATCTGCAGCAATGCCAGTCTCGTCATTAACGATTTCAGCAAGACCTGCTAGTACTTCACTCTGTGAAAGTGCCATTGATTTTCTCCTTAGGGGTTATTTGACCGAGGTTAAGTTTACGGCAGGACAACTACCTGGGCGCCGAAGGCCAAGCCTGCGCCAAAGCCAATTTCTAGGGCTAGCCCGCCAGATCTGACCTCGCCAGACTCTAAAAGTGCGTGCATAGCCAACGGGATAGATGCCGCAGAAGTGTTTCCGGTGTGGACGATATCGCGAGCGACTACAACGTTTTCTGGAACTTCGAGTTGCTTCGCCAATTCATCGATGATTCGGATGTTCGCCTGGTGAGTGACGATTGCTG
Organism: Rhodoluna sp.; assembly: GCA_046074145.1. Lineage (GTDB taxonomy): Bacteria > Actinomycetota > Actinomycetes > Actinomycetales > Microbacteriaceae > Rhodoluna. The sequence continues at coordinate 1,400 of JBJTNR010000004.1, read as the reverse complement.
ATAATTCTTCTGCTTTTACGCCGGCAACTTCGAGGGCTTGGCGAGCTACTTTTACCATTTCCCAAACTGCCCACTTGAAAACGGTCAAGCCTTCTTGACGAAGAGTTGGCCAATTCGCCGTTCCGTCTCGCAGTTCAAGCAAGGAGGCGGTCATCCCGACGGCATCCCAGTGCGAACCGTCAGAACCCCAAACAGTCGGGCTGATTCCAGGAGTATCCGAAGGGCCAACGATGGCAGCACCGGCACCATCACCAAGCAAGAATGAAATGGTTCGATCGGTTGGATCAATAAAGTCTGAAAGTTTTTCGCCACCAACGACCAAAACATATTTCGCAACGCCTGATCGAACCAGAGCGTCTGCTTGAGCGATTCCGTAACAGTAACCGGCACAAGCTGCCGAAATATCGAATGCGGGAGCGGGGTTTGCACCAATCTTGTCTGCCAGCAAAGCAGCAGCCGAAGGAGTTTGATGCGGGTGGGTAATGGTCGAGAAGATTACCGCTTCAATTTCCGAGGGTTTGATTCCGGCTTTATTGATTGCTTCGTTCGAAGCCTCGACCGCCATATCCATGAGGCTGACATCTTTACTTGCTCTTCGACGAGTAATGATTCCAGTGCGCTGACGAATCCACTCATCACTCGAATCAATTGGGCCGGCAATATCATCGTTGGTCACCGTTAAGTCACCTCGCGTGGCGCCTAAAGAATAGATGCGCGAATACTTAACCGTTTGATACTGGTTTAGTTGCGGGTGAGACATTGGTCCTCAATCTGGCTGGGGTAGTAATACCCTACCTGTGATTTTGGATGAGTTCCTGGGCAGCAGCTAGGTTATCTGGGGTTTTCAACGCTAGGGTTTCAACGCCCGGCATTGCTCGTTTGGCAAGCCCAACGAGTGTTCCAGCAGGGGCAAGCTCAATCATGGCGGTCACACCTGCTGCGACCATTGCTGCCATGCACAGATCCCAGCGAACCGGAGAAGAAACCTGGTTCACCAAAAGCTCAACAAATTCTTTTCCGTTGGAAACTGATTTTCCACCGTCATTACTCCACAGTTTAATTTTTGGATCCTCGACAGAGATTCCGGTTGAGTAATCGCGCAAAGTTTCGACGGCAGGTTTCATAAATCGAGTATGAAATGCCCCCGCAACCTGCAGCGGTATCACGCGAGTTCCGGCTACCGGCGACTCTTGTAATTTTGCAATTTGAGCAACTGCACCCGCAGCAACAATTTGGCCAGATCCGTTGTAATTTGCCGGTTCGAGTTCGAGTTCGGCGAGTTTGGCTTCAACTTCGGATTGATCGCCACCCAAAACAGCCGCCATGGAAGTCGGCTCAAGTGCTGCGGCCTTCGCCATCGCTTGCCCACGTTCGTTGACAAATTTGATTCCGGCTTCCTC
>JBJTNR010000003.1:0-3335 GCA_046074145.1 Rhodoluna sp. | reverse complement strand
AGGTTGGGCCGATGTCGCGCATCCATGCATCGTTTAATTCGCAGGCAATTAGCTCGACGCGATCGTCTAGAAATTCGCGCGCGATGTCGAAATCGCGATACTCACACAACACTGTTACCGGTTCGAAGCGAACCACCGCGTTAGCTACCGATGACCAAACATTTCTCGCTGCAAGTTTTTCGGATTCGGTTTCGCCAAGGGTGTAACCGGCCGATGGCCACGCCATCCAGGTTTTGGCATGCGGTTGCCATTCGGCAGGCATTTTCCAATCGGACACTAGTTAGCAACTCCGGCAATGCCGCCGTTTACGCCATCACCATTTTCGGCGCGTGAATTAACTACCGGCTTGGTCATCGCCGCGTAGGTATCTGGACGACGAGTGGCAAGAAATGGAAACAGATCAAGCCAGTCACGTCGCTGATCTAGGTCGAGATCGGCAACCAACACTTCGTCACCTTCGCGACCGGCTCGTGCAAGCACACGTCCAAACGGATCGCAGATGAAACTGCTGCCGTAAAAATTCAGAATGCCTTCGTTGCCCCATCGATTCGGAACCACCATGAAGGTTCCATTCGCAACCGCGTTACCGACAATGACTTGACGCCAAAGCGGCTCGGTATCGAAGTTAGGGTGATCGGGTTCTGAACCAATGGCGGTCGGGTAGGCGAGTATCTCTGCACCTCGCAGCGAATAATTGCGAGCAACCTCTGGGAACCATTCATCCCAGCAGGTTGGTAAGCCAAGATTTGCTTTGGTGCCTGAAAAATTAATTTCATAAACCGGATACGGTTCGGCGCTTGCTGGGCCAGGCGCGAAATATTTATCTTCGTAGTAACCGGCGGTTACCGGAATGTGCAACTTAGGGGTGCGCGCAACGATTTTGCCCTCGGGGTTAACAATGATTGCGATGTTTAATCCGCGACCGTCTGGCTCGTTTGTTTTTTCAAACAGCGAAGCGTGAACATAAATATTGTTGGCTTTGGCTTGGGTTGCGGCAAACATATGGGTCGGGCCGCCTTCTAGTTGTTCGGCCGTTTCGCCACCAGGGCCGCTGGGCCTAACATCAGCTGGATACCTGCTCAAAGTCAGTTCGGGTAAAAACACAATTGCTGCCCCGTTGTCGGCGGCGAGTTTTATTCCTTCGGCAAGTTTTTGTTCATGTTCGACATTTGATTCGTGCCAATTAGTTTGCACTAGCGCTACGCGAAGTAGATCACGCGTCGATGGCTTTACTCGCGAAAGCGATGGCTGACTTGCTGCAACGGTCAGTTTCATTTGTCTTCCTTCAAGGTGTCCAATATGTGAATCAGATCTTCGTACTTTGTTTTTGGGTTTACGATTGCAAATCTCAAATTTGGTTTACCTTTGTGCGAGCTCGGTACTACAAATGCGAAACCACTGGCGAGCATTTTTTTAGACCAGCGCTCGTAGTCATCGGCGCTCCAACCATTGCGTTCCCAAACCACTACCGATAGTTCTGGGCTACGAACCAAGGTGAGCTCTGGTCGCGTGGAAATTTCTTTTGCGATTCGACTTGCCAGTTCAATATTTGTGGCAACTCCATCGCGGTATGCCTTGATTCCGTGAGTGGCGAGTGAAAACCAAAGTGGCAACCCGCGAGGGCGACGGGTCAGGTTATAGGCGTAGTCCGATGGATTCCAGTCACCAGAGTGGTTAAGTGTCTCTAAATACTCGCCGTGTTGCGAGTGAGCAGCCAGTGCCAACTGCGGGTTTCTATAAACCAAAGCGCAGGCATCGAAAGGGGCGAATAACCACTTGTGTGGATCGACGATAAAACTGTCTGCACGATTTGCGCCGATGAATTTTTCTTTGGTTTTCGGGTCGAGAATTCCAGCAAGTCCGTAGGCGCCATCGATGTGGAACCAAATGCCCGCTTGATTTGCTACTTCACCAATTTCGTCAAGCCGATCAATGATTCCAAAGTTCGTGGTTCCGGCGGTTGCCACAATTGCAAATACTCCGTCGCCTGCATCGCGTAACGCGGCTGAAACTGCATCTCCAGAAAGGTGACCGCTGTCATCAGCGTTGGCTTTCACAATTTCGACATCCATCACATGTGCCGCCGCCGTCAAAGATGAATGCGCTTCGGAACTGCAAATAAATTTCCAACGGTTGGGCATAGGTTTGCCTTGGGTCTTGCGTTTCGCAATTTCATTGTGCCTAGCCGCCACCAACGCGCTCAAGTTTCCTAAGGTTCCGCCTTGAACAAAAACTCCGCCGGCGCCCTTAGGTAGGCCAACTTCGCCTGCGAGCCAGTGCAAAACTTCGTTTTCTGCGTGAACCGCACCGGCACCTTCCATCCAAGACCCGCCATAAATTGCAGAAGCAGAAACCACTAGGTCGAATAGTTTCGATGCCTCGGTGGGCGCGGTTGGAATGAATGAAAGGTAATTCGGGTGATCGGTCGAAATAGTTGCCGGTGCCAAGACTTCGGCAAAAATTTCCAAGGCACGAATTCCGCCGACACCATCTTCGGTTACGGTTTTCCCAGCGTTAGTTGCAAGCCAACTTTCTGGTTGCGGAGCATCCAATGGCGGCGGATCGTATTCGAGTCTTTGTTTGGCATATTCGAGTATTGCTGCTCGAAGCTTTGCTGAGTCATCGTTGACCTGATGCATTTTGTTTCAGTTCTAGTTGTTTGGTTGCGAGACATCACCGATGTCTTCGCCCTCGGCGGCAATTTGAGCACGAATGTCATCCATGTCTAAATCGCGCACAGCTTTTATTAATTCTTCGAGACCTAAAGCCGGAAGAGCGCCCGCTTGATTGAAAAGCAAAATTCCATCGCGGAAAACCATCAGAGTGGGAATAGAAGAAATGCCAGCTTCACCTGCCAGTTGTTGTTCGGCTTCGGTGTCCACCTTGGCAAAAGTGATGTCCGAGTGCTGGTTCGATGCCTCTTCAAAAATCGGCCCAAACATTTTGCACGGCCCACACCACTCGGCCCAAAAGTCAACAATTGTGATTCCCGGCTTGACGACGATGTCACCAAAATTCGCGGCACCCAGTTCGATAGTTGGCATGCAATAAGCCTAGGCTAGAAAAATGAAGTCATTTATTCTCGGCGGTGGTTGCTTCTGGTGCCTCGACAGCGCGTTTATGCAGTTCAAAGGCGTAAGCGATGTCGAAGTCGGTTACATGGGCGGGGAATTGCAAAACCCGAGTTACGAGGAAGTTTGCACCGGTACCACCGGTCACGCCGAAGTAGCCAAAGTTATTTTTGATGAGACTGTGATTCCCGAAGAATTAATTCTCGACATTTTTTTCACGATTCACGATCCAACGCAAGTGAATCGTCAGGGAAACGATGTTGG
>JBJTNR010000002.1:0-5475 GCA_046074145.1 Rhodoluna sp. | reverse complement strand
AGAAGTGATTGCCGCTGCCGAGGCCGCCGGCATCACCATGTATTTCACCAACGAGCGACACTTCTTTCACTAATCGCAATAGCTGTTTTTGATTCAAGGATTGCCTGAATCACCCCACGCGAATCCACTGTGACGGTCTCGCCGAGACATTTTCCGCGTATTGAATTAGCTAGGCGACCACCGCTTACCAAATCGCAATACTGGCCAGGTTTCATTCGGGTTTGTATTTTGACCTCTGCGCTTTGTAGGCGAGTGTTAAAAATCACATGCCCCAATTTGCCCCTGCCAAACGAAAGTAAACCCGCGTCCCCAACGATTGAGGTTTCTTTGTGACTGCCAACGGCATCTCGCCAGGCAATCATTCCCTCGATTGATTTCCAGCGATGCTGACAGGTAAATTGCTTAGACGAATATTTGACGTTTGGAGTTTTATCTTCAGCGGGGCAAATCACATTTGCAACGCTCCCGTCATCAAGGAGCTGCGGCGATTCATCGCGATTTTCGAAAGCGAACCCGGAATAGATCATCGGTTTACCGTAGTCAGATGCAAGTGTAAAAATAAAAGCCAATTGCTGAGCAAATGCATCATTGGTTGTAATTGCAGAGCCGTCTCGTTCCGTATCGTGATTGGAAACCATCGTCACAGCCTTATCGGTTTCAATCAAGTCTGCGGATTTCAATCTCTTTGGCAAATAACTCGCTCCCGATGAATTACCAAATGCCTTTTTCATTAGCTTTGGCCAATCAAACTCAAAGACATCGCCTGTGGCTAAGTAATCACGGATATCTGGGTTCGTGTCAGCGGCAACTTCTTGGAGAAAATAGGTATTTTGTGGCATGGCAAATTTGATGGCTTTCAAGTCCGCGACGGGGATGTGCCGGGCGGCATCTATGCGAAAACCATAAACACCCAACGAAAGCAAATCATTCAAGTAATTCGAGATTTTTTGACGGACATCATTTTTTTCGGTAGCAAGATCCGAAAGTCTAAGTAGTTCAAAATTTTGTACTTGATTCAAATCACCAAAATTGGCAATCGGCAACCTGGCTTTGTGAAAATCATCATCAGAATAAAGTCCGGGGTGATGATACTTTTTGAATGGTTCGCCGGTCCAGGCGGTGCCCGAAGAGCGGCCAACCATGTGGTTGATGACCGCATCGGCAATAACTTTCACGCCAGCTGATTTGCAATCCGAAACCATCTGAGCGAATTCTTTCCGGGTTCCCAATCTTGACTCCAGGCGGTAATCGACCGGCTGGTAGTGCGCCCACCACTGAGAGGCGGCTATGTGATTTTGCGGGGGCATTACAAGCACCCAATCAAACCCGGCAGGCCCAAGATGTGTCTTGCATTCTTTGCCCACGGAACTCCAGTTCCACATGAACAACTGAACGCCAACCTCGGAATTTGAATTCGACGGCGCGGGCTTTGGCACAAAAAGAATTGCCAAAAGTACCGCTACTACGAGCGCGAGTTTACGCATAAAGCAAGACTAGCCAAGCGGGTAGGCTAGAGGTTGCTTGAAAACAGGAGTAGCTGATGGAAAAAATCAAGGTAGTTGGCAAAGTCGTTGAACTAGACGGCGATGAAATGACCAGAATCATCTGGCAGAACATCAAAGACAATCTAATTAACCCGTTCCTTGATGTCGACCTTGAGTATTACGACTTATCAATCGAGAATCGCGATGCGACCGACGATCAGGTAACCATCGACGCTGCACACGCAATAAAAAAACATGGCGTTGGCGTGAAGTGTGCCACCATCACTCCAGACGAAGCTCGAGTAAAAGAATTTAGTCTCAAGAAAATGTGGAAGTCTCCGAACGGAACAATCCGAAACATTCTTGATGGAGTAGTTTTCCGCGAACCAATCATCATCTCCAACGTTCCTCGCTTGGTACCTGGTTGGACTAAGCCAATCATCATCGGTCGTCACGCGCACGGTGACCAGTACAAGGCAACCGATTTTAAAGTTCCGGGCAAGGGTCAGGTAACAATTACCTGGACACCAGCCGATGGCGGCGAACCGGTTACTCAGGTCATTGCCGATTACCCAGAGCACGGTGGTGTAGCAATGGGTATGTACAACTACATGGATTCGATTCGCGATTTTGCTCGCGCATCTTTTAACTACGGTTTGTCTCGCAATTATCCGGTTTACCTTTCGACAAAGAACACAATCTTGAAGGCATACGATGGTGCATTCAAGGATGCATTCCAAGAAGTCTTCGACGCCGAATACGCAGACCGCTTTAAGGCAGCGGGCATCACTTATGAACACCGCCTAATCGACGACATGGTTGCCGCCGCTTTGAAATGGGAGGGTGGTTACGTCTGGGCTTGTAAGAACTACGACGGTGACGTTCAGTCAGACACCGTTGCGCAGGGCTTTGGTTCACTTGGCCTAATGACCTCGGTGCTGACCACTCCAGATGGTAAGACCACTCTTGCCGAAGCTGCACACGGAACAGTGACTCGTCACTATCGTGACTGGCAGGCTGGAAAAAAGACTTCGACCAACCCAATTGCATCGATCTTTGCTTGGACTCGCGCGCTAATCGCTCGTGCCGAGATTGATGGCACTCCAGAGGTTCGCAAGTTTGCCGAAACTCTCGAAGATGTGATTATCAAGACTGTTGAGTCGGGCAAGATGACGAAAGACCTTGCCGGCTTAGTGGGCAAAGACCAGGCTTTCCAGACCACCGAAGAATTCTTGGCGGCACTTGCCGAGAACCTAAAGGCGCGTCTGGGTTAATTTGGTGGGGCAAGCTCCCTAAATAAATCTGTGGATAACTCCGGCATGAAAAATGCCGGAGTTATTTGCTTTTGGCATGCACAGATTAAAGTCGTTTCGATTTCCACGGATGCTCGCCTTCTCGATCATCCTGGCATTTTTATTTGGCGGTTTAGTTTCACAATCGGTTAGCGCGATTAGCAACAACCCGAGCCCTGTTTGCACTGGCGTGAAATGCACGGTGACATTCAATTACACCGGTGATTATTATTTTTGGTCTCCACCGGCTGGTGCAAGCAACATCACATTCGACATGGTGGGTGCGCAAGGCGGGCGGTCTGGAGGCCTCGGAGGTCGCGTCGTTGGAACTTTAGTTTCTGTGCCAGCTGCACTTTATGTATACGTTGGCGGAACAGGTGGGCAAGGTTCTGGTGCGACCGGTGGATTCAACGGCGGCGGAAATGCCGGAACTGGAAAAGGTGACGAAGGTTCCGGAGGTGGCGCAACCGACATTCGCACCACGACTTCACTTTCCGATCGAATTGCAGTTGCCGCTGGTGGCGGTGGTTCGGGTGGAATGTCTGGCGGTGTTGGCGGTGGTGCTGGTGGACTTTCTGGTTCGGCTGGTACGAGCGGCCAAGCTCAAGGCGGTTCGGGTGCAACGCAATCTGCCGGAGGTTCCGGTGGATATCCAAACGGCGGATCGTGGGGCGCAACCGGAACACTCGGGCAAGGCGGCACCGGCGGATCTAGCTCAGTCTCTGGTGGAGGCGGAGGCGGCGGCGGTTACTACGGCGGCGGTGGCGGTGGTGCCGACATCGATACCTGTTGCACCAACTCGGGTGGTGGTGGAGGTGGCTCTTCGTTTGCCAGCGCAACACTAACCACATCTGTTACTCACACCAGCGCATATCGAATCGGCACCGGCCGTGCAATCATCGGCTACACGTTGCCACCAAGCGCAACTACTTTTTCTGCAGGTATTAGCGCTACATCTGGTTCGACCTTGAGTTACTCATTGGTTTTCAACGAATCGGTAACCGGGCTTGCATCATCTGACTTCGATACTGGTGGCTCGACCACAACCTGCACCAACTTGGATGTCGCCGGCAGTGGAACCACCTATACGATTTCGGCGAACGGCTGCGGCACCGGCCGATTTCGATTAACGCTGAAAGCCGCTTCGGTGCTCGGAACCCTGACAGGTCCGCTCATCGATGCCGTAGCCGCCGATGTCACTCTCGATCAAATTCCACCGAGTGCCAATATGAGTTCTCCGAATTCGCCAACGAATTTGGTTTCACTCAAGTACTCAATGGCATTTTCTGAAATCGTAACCGGCTTAGATGTAACAGACTTCACCATCTCGCCGAGTTCGTGTTTGCCGACTTTAACCGGCAGCGGCAGTGCGTTTGAATTACAACTTGACTCGTGTGCCGATGCCAGCACTGTGTTGGTGACTATGAATGCAAACTCCGTCGCAGACGCACTCGGAAATTTGGGACCAACCACAGCGGTATTTGCCAATTCAATTTTGATTGATCGCACCAGACCAGCGGTCACTGTGATCTCTCCGCAAAGCCCAACCGCGAGTTTGCAGCAGACCATCGATTTCAATTTTTCCGAAAGCGTAAGCGGTCTTTCCGTTTCGGATTTTGAAATCACCGGAGCAAACTGTGAAATTAATTCGCTCAGTGGAACTGCGGCAAATTATTCATTGCAAATAATTAATTGCGCTGACGAATCGATTTTGCAAGTGTCGCTGCTTGCCGACTCAACGCAAGATGGCGCGGGCAACTCCGGACCAGAGCTAGCTCTCACTACCAGCGCGGTTACCATCGATCGAATTGCACCCATTCCCTCCTGGGGAAGTGTGATTGCAACCGGCTACGACAGTCCGACTTTCGCGCTCTACTTCAGCGAACCGATTACCGGATTAACCACGAATGATTTTCAACAGGTTGGTGCGGCATCCGGTTGCCAACTGGAGCTAATCGAGACGGTTCCAAATTTAGAGTTTGAAATTATTACGTCGGCTTGTTCGATTGGCTCGGTGCAGCTTGCTCTGCAAATCGGCAGTTACCTGGATGGACTCGGAAATTCTGGACCGCTCGTGGTTTCATCCTCGGAAATTTCTACTGTGATTGCCAAGCCGGTGCCTACACCTACACCGACACCGACGCCCGAACCGACTGCAACACCGACTGTTGAACCGAGTCCCACACCGACGCCCGAACCGACGTCTTCCGCTTCACCCGTTGAAACCCCAGCCCCAACACCAACCCCAACACCCGAACCAACACCAACACCGGAGCCAGTGCCGACTCCCGAACCAACTCCAACGCCCGCACCGTCAAGCGATAACTCGACTCCAACCGTAAATCCAGCGCCAGCCTTTACCCCTGCGCCAGAAAATGTTCCGATTGTTGGCACTGCGCCGGTGGCGAGAACGCCGTTGATTGAAATGTCGACCGAGAAGCAAGGGAATCATACCGAAGAAACAAAAGCACAGACGGGTGCAGATATTCCGGCGACAGAAACAATCGTGGAGCCGCAATCCGTTGCCGAAGATACTTGGCCGAGTTATTTTGGTTATGTGATTGGAATTGGTTCCGCCGGTTTTGCATCGATCGGAGCATTTCGTGGCGCGAGAGTGTTACGAGCGAAACGAATGCTTAGAAAATTTAGCTAAATATGATTGTGCGATCACCATCGAGCAAAACTCGTCTTTCGGCGAA
>JBJTNR010000001.1:0-3923 GCA_046074145.1 Rhodoluna sp. | reverse complement strand
CCAGCCGCTGCTCCTCGATACACAGAGTGCCGCATGGCACCGCTGGCCATGGAGATGGTTCGCGACATCGATGAGGAAACGGTCGACTTCCAAGACAACTACGACGGTCGCACGCAAGAACCAACCGTGTTGCCTTCACGTTTTCCAAACCTGTTAGTAAACGGATCAATCGGTATTGCAGTTGGTATGGCAACCAACATTCCGCCCCACAACCTTCGCGAAGTCGCAGCCGCAGCGCAATGGGCACTGAAAAACCCAGATGCATCTCAAGAAGAATTACTAAACGCGATGCTGCAACACATCAAGGGCCCAGATTTTCCAACCGGCGCACAGATCATTGGCCGCAAGGGAATCGAAGAGGCTTATCGCACCGGTCGAGGTTCGATCACAATGCGCGCGGTGGTTTCGGTTGAAGAACTTCACAACCGCACTTGCTTAGTTGTTACCGAACTTCCATATCAGGTAAACCCGGATAACCTTGCAGAAAAAATTGCCGGGCTGGTTAAAGAAGGTCGCCTGCAGGGTGTTGCCGATATTCGTGACGAAACTTCTGGACGAACCGGTCAACGCTTGGTGATTGGGCTTAAGAAAGATGCAGTCGCACGCGTTGTGCTAAACAACCTTTACAAGCTCACGCCTCTGCAAGAAAATTTCAGCGCGAACATGTTGGCGCTGGTCGACGGTGTGCCACGCACATTAACCATCGACGCATTTGTTACCAACTGGATTGCGCACCAGGTCGAAGTAATCGTTCGACGCACGCAGTTCCGTTTGCGCAAGGCAGAAGAACGCGCACACATTTTGCGCGGATACCTCAAGGCACTCGATGCACTCGACGCCGTGATTGCCTTGATTCGCAAGAGCGCCACTGTCGAAGATGCACGCGACGGCTTAATCAAGCTGCTTAAGATTGATGAACTTCAAGCTCGCGCTATCTTGAACATGCAGTTGCGACAACTCGCCGCGCTTGAACGACAAAAGATTATCGACGAAGCCGCAGAACTCGAAGCGCTCATTGTTGATTACAAAAAAATCATCGCCGACCCGGTTCGACAGAAAACCATCATCGGCGAAGAGCTTGACGAAATCGTTAACAAGCACGGAGACGAGCGTCGAAGCGAAATTGTTCAGGGCGGCGACGGAGACGTTTCTACCGAAGATCTAATTCCAGAAACCGAAATGGTGATCTCGCTGACTCGCGGTGGCTACATCAAGCGAACCAACAGCGCGAACTATCGTTCGCAACACCGCGGCGGTAAGGGCGTTAAGGGAGCATCGCTTCGCGCCGATGACGTGGTGGAGCATTTCTTTGTAACCACCACACACCACTGGTTGTTGTTCTTCACCAACAAGGGTCGCGTATATCGCTGCAAGGCTTATGAAATTCAAGAAGCTGGTCGCGATGCAAAGGGTCAGCATGTTGCAAACTTGCTAGCCATGCAACCTGACGAAAAAGTTGCTGCGGTACTCGACATTTCCGACTACAAGGCCGCGCCATATTTGGTTCTTGCAACCAAAGCAGGTTTGGTTAAGAAAACATCGCTCGAGGCATATGACACCGCACGCACCGGTGGAATCATCGCGATCAAACTCAAGGGCGCCGACGAAGTTGTTTCGGCAATGTTGGCTGCCGATTCCGACGACCTGCTATTGGTTTCACACAAGGGAATGTCGATTCGATTCTCGAGCAACGAAGAATCGCTTCGCGCAACCGGTCGTGACACCAGCGGAAATATCGGTATGAAGTTCCGCAAAGATGATTACCTGCTTTCCGCATCCGTGATCAATGACGTCGAAGACGCATATGTATTCGTGGTTACCGAGGGTGGCTACGCGAAGCGCACCGAAGTTTCGCAATACCGACCACAAAACCGCGGCGGGATAGGAATCAAAGTTGCCAAGCTCGAAGAAAAGCGCGGCGACCTAGTTGGTGCCCTGATTGTGGCCCAGGATGACGAGGTTCTTGTGGTTCTCGAAAGCGGTAAAGTTGTCAGGTCTGGTGTTAGTGAGGTTCCAGCAAAGGGCCGCGACACCATGGGCGTAGTTTTCGCAAGATTTGAAGAAGCAGACAGCGTTATTGGCTTGGCCAAGAACACCGAACGAAATCTAGAGGGCACCGAATGAGTTTTATTTCTCGAGCACGCAAAAACATTCCACAGGTAAAGCAAGTAAAGCTAAAGCTGGTGCACGTTGACATTTGGTCTGCGGTTAAAGCCGGTGCAATGGTTACTATTGCCAGCGGAATCGCGACTATCGTTGCTTTCTTTTTGATCTGGTTGCTGGTTAGTCAAACCGGATTGTTCGGAAGTTTGAATTCGTTAATCAACAGCGTGATTGGTGGCGGTTCTGGAACCACCGCAGAAGGTGTTGACGTAGCCCAGCAACTTAGCCTTCCACGCGTGATGTCATTCGCGGTAACCGTTGCACTATTCAATGTTGTTTTAGGAACCGGTCTGACAGCAGTTGGTGCGTTGATTTTTAACATCATCGGTCGTCTAACCGGCGGTGTATCCATCGGATTCACCAATAACTAAGCGACAAACGGTTTGACCGAGGCTCATTATTCAGGTAATGTAGCAAAGGTTCTAATCGGGCCTATAGCTCAGGTGGTTAGAGCGCTTCACTGATAATGAAGAGGTCGGAGGTTCAAGTCCTCCTAGGCCCACAAAGAACATGATCCACACCGTGGTCAAACACGGGGACTTAGCTCAGTTGGTAGAGCACCTGCTTTGCAAGCAGGGGGTCAGGGGTTCGACCCCCCTAGTCTCCACAAATAACCGCCTTCATCGCGAGGGCGGTTTTATTTTTAACTGCGAGACTAGAAACATGGATGAATACGACCTGATGCTCACCTTCGGTGCCATCAGCATGTCGGTGATGGGTGCGGGAGCTCTGGCGCTTTCGTTGGTCACTTGGTTTGGCAAGGGACATCGCTTCTTTGCAATCATGCTGAGCGCCACCGCTGTAGGCATGGGTTTGTATTTTGTAATCAATCTTTCGATGAGCGGCCTGTTCGCAACGATTCTCGGTGGCGCTGCTTTTGTAATTTCATTTTTACCAAACCGGAAAGATCGCAGTAATTGATCGCATTTATTCCAGGGCTGCTCACTGGCCTTTCATTGATTGTTGCCATCGGCGCCCAAAACGCTTTTGTAATTCGGCAAGGCTTAACGCGCAAGCACGTGTTGCTGGTGGTCGCAATTTGCGCGCTTTCTGATGCGCTGCTGATTGCTGCGGGAATTGGCGGCCTGGGCATCGCGATCTCAGGCCTACCATGGCTCCTCGAGGTAATCCGTTGGTTTGGAGTTTTGTATCTAGCTTGGTTCGCTTACGGGTCGCTTCGCAAAGTTTTTAAAAACGAATCGATGCACACCGAAGGTGTTGCGGCAGACTCAGCGAAAAAAGTTGCGCTATCAGTCTTGGGTTTTACCTTTTTAAATCCGCACGTTTACTTGGACACTGTGATATTGCTTGGCAGCATCGGTAACCAATTTGGTGCAAATAAGTGGGCTTTTGGTTTAGGGGCTGCAATCGGAAGCGTGGTGTGGTTTACCGGAATCGGATACGGCGCACGACTTGCATCAAGTTTTATGACGAAGCCGATTTTCTGGAAAGTGCTCGACTCGATAATTGCCGCGATCATGATCGGCATCGCACTCATGCTCGCGTTTTATAATTTCTAAAGAACAAACTCGGGGGAACTTTTGAATTACAAATTATTTGCTGCGCTCGCTTTGGTTACGCTTACCGGCTGTAGCGCGCAGGCTCCAGCACCACTCGCGAGTTCATCACCGAGTGCAAGCGCATCGATGAGTCAAGAAGAAATCGACACACAGTTTTTAAAGATTGCCGAAGACAGCTGCAATCGCGCTTGGCAAGTCGGCGTAATCGAAGCCGACGTCACTACTCCAGATCAAAAACTA